>NZ_VCMY01000033.1:0-68826 GCF_005924235.1 Mycobacterium sp. DBP42 | reverse complement strand
TCTGGAGTTAGAAGTCGACCATCGCTTCGGCGTAACTCAACGCTCACCGGCCGGCGGCTCGGTTAAACAGCGTCCTCCCAACCACGCCACACCGCTCGAAGATCCGCCGTTCCCTCCCCATTAGCGTG
The DNA here is from genome assembly GCF_005924235.1 of Mycobacterium sp. DBP42. Taxonomy (NCBI): domain Bacteria; kingdom Bacillati; phylum Actinomycetota; class Actinomycetes; order Mycobacteriales; family Mycobacteriaceae; genus Mycobacterium; species Mycobacterium sp. DBP42. The sequence continues at coordinate 68,698 of NZ_VCMY01000033.1, read as the reverse complement.
ACAAACCGGCTGTTACAGCCGCTCGATGACGGTGGCGTTGGCCATGCCGCCGCCCTCACACATCGTCTGCAGGCCGTAGCGTCCGCCGCGCTGCTCGAGCGCATTGACCAGGGTGGTCATGATGCGTGCCCCGCTGGCGCCCAGCGGGTGCCCGATCGCGATGGCCCCGCCGTTGACATTCGTCTTGCTTAGATCGGCACCGGTGTCATGCGCCCACGCCAGCACCACCGGCGCGAACGCCTCGTTGACCTCGAACAGGTCGATATCTGCCAGCGTCAAACCCGCACGCGCCAGTACCTTTTCGGTGGCCGGGATGACACCGGTCAGCATGTACAGCGGATCGGACCCCACCACGGTGGTGGTGTGAATACGCGCGAGCGGGCTCAAACCCAGCTTGCGCGCAGTCGCACCGCTGGTGATCATCACTGCGGCGCTGCCGTCGGACAGCGGTGACGAGTTGCCGGGGGTGATCTCCCAGTTGATCTGAGGAAAGCGCGCGGCGTAGGCCTCGTTGTAGAACGCCGGCCTCAACCCGGACAAGGTCTCCACCGTGGTTCCCGGGCGGATGATCTCGTCGGTGCTCAACCCGGCGACGGGGGCGAGTTCGGCCTCGAACAGGCCGTCCTTGGTGGCCCGCGCCGCCTTCTCGTGGCTGCCCGCGGAGAACTCATCGAGCTGGGCGCGGGAGAAGCCCCATTTTGCCGCGATCAGTTCGGCGCTGATGCCCTGCGGGACAAGGCCTTCGGAGTAGCGCTCGGCGAACGCCAGGCCGAACGGGTCGCTGCCCGGCAACACCGAGCTGCCCATCGGTACTCGCGACATCGACTCCACACCCGCGGCGATCACGACGTCGTAGGCACCGGCCAGCACGCCCTGGGCGGCGAAGCTGATGGCCTGCTGGCTGCTGCCGCACTGGCGGTCGACGGTGGTCCCGGGGACGCGTTCGGGGAAGCCCGCGCCCAGCAGGGCGTTGCGCGCGATGTTGACGGCTTGATCGCCGACCTGCGTGACTGCGCCCGCAATGACATCGTCGACCAGTACGGGGTCCACGCCGGTGCGCGCGATCAGCTCCCGCAGGCTGTGCGCCAGAAGGTCCGCGGGCAGGACGCCGTGCAGCGCGCCACCGGCCTTGCCTTTGCCGATCGGCGTCCGAACCGCTCCGACGATGACTGCGTCCCGGTCTGCATATCCGGTCATCTGGCCCTCCTGATGCTCCGCGCTGAGTATTGTTATGGCTACCCAGGTATAACACCTGGGTATAGTAAGAACAACTCAGGGATGGAGTTTGATTCCGTGGGAATGCTGCAGGGCAAGCTCGCCAATCGGGACAGTTGGTCGGCGGTGGGGCATTGCCCGATCGAACGGACCATGGCGTTCGCGGGCACCAAATCGGCGATGCTCATCATGCGCGAGGCCTTCTACGGCACCACCAGATTCGACGACTTCTCCCGCCGGGTCGGGATCACCAAAGCGGCGACCTCGGCACGCCTGTCTGACCTCGTGGCCGCCGGGCTGCTGGCAAAGCGTCCCTACCGCGAACCCGGTCAGCGGGAGCGCGACGAGTACATACTCACCGAATCCGGGACCGACTTCATGCCGGTGGTGTGGGCCATGTTCGAGTGGGGTCGCAAACATCTCGGCGACACCGGGCTCAGGCTCGCCCATGACGGATGCGGTGCCGTGGCCGGAGTCGAAATCCGTTGTGAGGAAGGACACCGCGTGCCGGCAGAGGAACTTGTGGTCCGCGTCGAGCGTCGCACGTCGTGAGCCGCGCTGCCCAAGCGTTGGAGATCCTGACCGAACACGGCCAGTAGCGTATCGAGCCGGGGCTCACGGCTGCCGAATTGGCCACCCCGCCTGGCACATCCGCTGTGGGTCTTCTGGTGGGATTGAGGCCGGCGCTACTCTCGGCCGGTGCTGCACTTACGTGTCATCGCGCCCGCCGATCTGCGGGCACCGATCCTGAACGTCTTCGACCGGGAACCCGGCGTCACGAATGTCGTGGTGCACGCCGGGGATGCGAGAGATCCGGCCGGAGACGAGATCACGGCCATCTTGGTCCGGGAGGCGGCCAACGATGTGGTGGAGCGGTTGAAATCCCTTGATGTGCCGCATTTGGGGGCCATCACCCTGGAGCCACTCGACACCGTCCTGTCCGCGTCGGCCTTTCACGCCGAGGATGCCACCGAGGGAGACGGCGCCGATGCGGTGATCTGGGATGAGCTGGTATCGCGCACTCGCGAGGAATCCAGCCTCAACGCGACGTATCTGATGTTCTTGTGTATCGCGTGTCTGCTCGCCGCGGTCGGCGTCGTCAGCGACTCCGCGGTCACCGTCGTCGGCGCCATGGTCGTCGGACCCGAGTTCGGGCCGTTGGCGGCGCTCGCGGTCGCACTGGTGCAACGTCGGATGTCGTTGGCTCGCCGGGCCGGCGCGGCACTGCTGATCGGCTTCCCCGTGGCCATGGGCGTCACCGCCCTGGCCACGTTGGGCTTCGAAGCGCTCGGATGGGTGTCCTTGACCAGTTTCCGAGACCTTCAGCAGGTGGATTTCATCTTCCGGGTCGGCCCTTTCTCATTGGTGGTGGCCTTACTGGCGGGTGCGGCCGGAATGTTGTCGCTGGTGTCGGCGAAATCCTCGGCGCTGGTGGGCGTCTTCATCTCGGTGACGACGGTGCCCGCGGCCGGTTTCGCGGTGGTCGCCGCGACGGTCGGGGAGTGGGACATCGCGGCCCGGTCCGTGCTGCAGCTCGGCGTCAACCTGACGGGAATCACAACGGCCGGTGTCGTGATGCTCGCGCTCTACCGCAGATTCGCCGCGCGCTGAGACACGCGCTGAGACACGCGCTGAGACGACCATGCCATCACAGGTGGCTGATGCCGATGGCGAGGAAATACACGCCGACCGCACCGGCGATCGCGGCCACCACGAGTCGATGGTGAATGCCCATCCACTCGTAGATGCGTTCGACGCCTGAGCGGGTCGGTGCCGGCGCCACCCAGAAACTGATGATCGGGATGATCGCGGCGAGGAATCCCACGAGATTGAACACGACCATCGCGGCCATCTGCTCGGTGACCCCGGCGTCCGAGGTGAGGGCGGCAGCCATCGCGGCCAGGTAGTACGGCGTGGGAAAACCGTTGATCAGGCCCAGGAGGCCGGCCGCCCACGGCGCCTCGCCACGCAACGCGGCCTGCATCCCGCCCGGCAGTTTCGACAGACCCGGCACGTCCTCCTCGGTGGGCGCGCCGGTGCCGTGGTGGCCCACTGCGGCCGGCGCGGCCCTGCGGGTGCGCACCCGCGTGACCAGGCGTTCGAGCACACCTGTGATGGACAGGACGCCGATCATCAGCGCCGCGATCCCGATGCCGATCTCCAGGCCCGGGGGCATGGTGCGCCCGCCGTCGCCGGTCACGTTCTTGAACACGAACACCACCGCGGCGCCGACCGCGACATTGGCGGTGAAGGCCAACAGGAAGAACGGGAGCAGCAACCGCAAAGGGCGTGACCGCGACAGCATGAAGGCAACCACGCCGATTCTGAGGGGGTCGACCGCCGCCACGGCGGCCATCACCAGCACGGTGCTCCACATCGCCGTTGGCCACATCCCTTCACGTCGATTGCTCCACCGAATTCAACCAGCGCTGAGCGAATCCGGCCGAATTCACTGATCTCGGTGCGCCAGCAAGCCGGGATCTTCGCCGGTTGCGTACCGTCCTTGACTGATGGTTCTTCGCGCGAACGGCTCACCGGAGTCCGCTCAGGCCACCGGTGTTGCCCTGGACACCGGTGCGAGTCGCGCCGCCGACGGGATCGACGTCGACGGGTTGCTGGCCGCCTACCGCCGGTCCGGGGCCCAACGCGCGTTGTTCGACGTGCGCGACGCCGGCCTCGGCGCCGGATACGACGAGTTGGTCGATGTGTCGGGCAACGTCCGGCCGGCTTGGAGCGAGTTGGCGGCGGGGATCGGTGAGCGTGGTCGTGACGGCCTGGACCGGCTGCGCGCCATGGTGCGCGGTCTCGTCGACAACGACGGCATCACCTACATCCAGGTGGATCGCCACGGGGAGGTCGTCACCGACGACGACGGCACCGCGGTGCCGGGACCCTGGCACCTGGATGCGCTGCCGCTGATGCTCTCGGCTGCCGATTGGGACTGCCTGGAATCGGGGCTGGTGCAGCGGTCACGGCTTCTCGACGCGGTGCTGACCGATCTGTACGGCGCGCGCCGTTCGCTCACCAGCGGGGTGCTCCCGGCGCAATTGTTGTTCGCTCATCCGGGATATCTGCGGGCCGCGCGCGGCATCGTGGTGCCCGGCCGCCATCAGTTGTTCCTGCACGGCTGCGATGTCAGTCGCGGCGCCGATGGTGCCTTCATGGTGAACGCGGATTGGACCCAGGCGCCCTCGGGTGCCGGTTACGCCCTGGCGGATCGCCGTGTCATCGCACACGCCGCCCCCGACCTGTACGAGCGGGTCGGTCCGCGACCCGCCTCGCCGTGGGCTCAGGCGTTGCGATTGGCGCTTCTGGACGCGGCTCCCGAGGCGGCCGAGGAGCCGATGGTTGTGGTGCTCAGCCCCGGGATCCACTCCGAGACCGCCTTCGACCAGGCCTATCTGGCCGGTGTGCTCGGCTTCCCGCTGGTGGAGAGTGCCGATCTCGTGGTCCGCGACGGCACGCTGTGGATGCGGTCGCTGGGCACGCTCAAGCGCGTCGACGTCGTACTGCGGCGGGTCGACGCCGACTATGTCGATCCGCTGGACCTGCGCCCCGATTCCCGGCTCGGCGTTGCCGGCCTGGTGGAGGCGTTACGTCGCGGATCGGTCACGGTGGTGAACACGCTGGGCAGCGGGATTCTGGAAAGTCCCGGTCTGGCACGGTTTTTGCCGCAGCTGGCCAGGCTGTTGCTGGACGAGACACCGCAACTGCCGACCGCACCGATGTACTGGGGCGGAGTCGACATCGAACGATCCCATCTGCTCACCAAGTTGTCCTCGCTGTTGGTCCGGCCGGTCAACGGCGGCGCCACGATTGTCGGGCCGATGCTGGCGGCGGCCGACCGAGAGGACCTGGCCGCCCGTATCGAGGCCGAGCCCACGCGGTGGGTGGGCCAGGAGTTGCCCCAGTTTTCCACCGCGCCGACCAATTACCGATCCAAGGGGCTGTCGCCAGGAAACGTCGGCATGAGGTTGTTCACCGTCGCTCAGCGCGGGGGATATGCGCCGATGATCGGTGGACTCGGCTACGTCGTCGCCCCGGGAAGCGCTGCCTACCGAATGAACACCCTTGCCGCCAAAGATGTTTGGGTGCAGACACCGCAACGCGTCACCGCCGAGCGAATCCCGACGGTCTCGGTCGAACCGGTTTCCGTGGCGACGGTGCCCAGCCCGACCCGGGCGGTCAGTTCGCCGCGGGTGCTCTCGGACCTGTTCTGGATGGGCCGTTACGCCGAACGCGCCGAGAGCATGGCGCGGCTGCTCACCATCACCCGGGAGCGCTACCACGAATACCGCTATCGCCGGGATCTTGAGGAAAGCCAGTGTGTCCCGGTCCTGCTGGCGGCGATCGGATCCATCACCGGCACCGACACCGGTGACGCCGCCGATGCCCACGAGATGATCTCGATCGCCCCGACCACACTGTGGTCGGTCACCGCCGACCGGCATCGGGCGGGATCGCTCGCGCAATCGGTGGAACGCCTCGGTCTGGCAGCCCGGGCGGTACGCGACCAGATGTCCAACGACACCTGGATGGTGCTGGCCGGTGTCGAACGTGCGGTGTTGCAGCCCTCGGCCGTCCCGCCCCAATCGCCCAATGTCGCAGAGGCGTATCTGGCGACCGCGCACAGCCAGACCCTGGCCGGGATGTTGGCACTGTCCGGAGTGGCCGCCGAATCGATGGTCCAGGACGTGGGCTGGACCATGATGGACCTCGGCAAGCGCATCGAGCGCGGGCTGGCGCTCACGGCTTTACTGCGCACCACGTTGACCGCGGGGCGCGGTGCGGCAGCCGAACGCGCGGTGGCCGAGTCGGTCCTGGTGGTGTGCGAATCCTCGGTGATCTATCGGCGGCGCAACCCCGGCCGGATCAGCATCGCCGCGATCGCCGAACTGCTGCTCTTCGATGCCGAGAACCCCCGGTCGCTGATCTATCAGTTGGAACGCATCCGGTCCGACCTCAAGCCGTTGCCCGGAGCATCGGGATCCTCACGTGCCGAACGTCTGCTCGACGAACTGGTGACCCGACTGCGTCGACTGGATCCGGCGGATCTCGAAGAAATCACCGCCGGCGGGACTCGGGCGGAATTGGCCGACCTGCTCGACGGGGTGCACTCCGGTCTGCGGGAGCTCTCGGGTGTCATCACCGCGGCGCACCTGTCCCTACCCGGCGGGATGCAACCGTTGTGGGGGCCCGATGAACGGCGGGTGGTGCCATGACCGGTCCGGCCGGCGCGACGGCGACCCGCTGCCATGAGATCACCCACCGCACGGTCTATCGCTATTCCGACGATGTCACCAGCTCGTACGGGCGCGGCTTTCTCACCCCACGTGAGCTGCCGTGGCAACGCTGCCTGTCCCACGAGCTGGTGATCGACCCGGAGGCGGCCGACAGCTCCACCAGCCGCGACTCCTACGGCAACATCAGCTCGTATTTCCACGTCACCGAGCGGCACCGCACCCTGAGCATCACCAGCCGCTCCGTGGTCGAGGTGGATCCACCTGCGCCCGAACACTATTCGGGTGCCTCGGCGAGGGCGCCGTGGGAGCTGGCCCGCCCGGTGGGCGGCGATGGCGCACTGGCCGCCGAATTCGCCCTCGACCTCGCGCAGGCGGAGATCACGGACGCGGTCCGCCAGTACGCCGCACCCAGCTTCGTGTCCGGGCGGCCGCTGATCGAGGTGCTTGGGGACCTGACGTCGAGGATCTACTCCGACTTCACCTATCGGTCCGGGTCGACGACGGTGTCCACCGCAGTGGCCGACGTGCTGGCGGCCCGGGCGGGGGTATGCCAAGACTTCGCCCGGTTGGCCATCGCCTGTCTGCGGGCCAACGGTCTGGCTGCCAGTTACGTCTCGGGCTATCTGGCCACCGATCCGCCGCCCGGCAAGGAACGCATGATCGGGATCGACGCCACACATGCCTGGGCGTCGGTGTGGACACCGCAGAACGTCTGGCTGGGAATGGATCCCACCAATGACCAGATGGTCGACGAGCGCTATATCGTGGCCGGCTTCGGCCGCGACTATGCCGACATACCTCCGTTGCGCGGCATCATCTACACCGATTCTCTCAGCAGCGTGATCGAGGTGTCGGTGGATGTGGCGCCGTGTCCGCCCGATCGAGGGGGGCTGTTGCATGCGTGATTTCAACTGCCCGAGGTGCGGCCAGCGGCTGGCGTTCGAGAACTCGCTGTGCTTGTCGTGTCGCAGCCCGCTCGGGTTCTCACTCGATGACATGGCGTTGCTGGTGATCACCGATGAGGGCCAGGGCGGCCGTACCGGCGCGGTCGACGCGAATCAATATCGGCTGTGCGCGAATCTGCATCTGGCCGAATGTAATTGGCTGGTGCGCGTCGGTGACGATCCGTTGTGCTTGTCGTGCCGGCTCACCAGAACCCGGCCCGACGACACCGATACCGAGGCGTTGGCGTCGTTCGCCGAGGCGGAGCGCGCCAAGCGACGGCTCATCGCCGAACTCCACGAGTTGAAATTGCCGATCGTCAGCCGTGCCGAGGATCCTCAGTTCGGGCTGGCGTTCGATCTGCTCTCCAGCCAGTTCGAGAAGGTGTTCACCGGCCATCACAACGGCGTCATCACCCTGGATCTCGCCGAGGGCGACGACGTGCACCGCGAGCAGTTGCGGATCGCGATGGAAGAGCCGTACCGCACGCTGCTCGGACACTTCCGCCATGAAATCGGGCACTACTACTTCTATCGGCTGGTGGCCCCGTCACGGGACTACTCTGCGCGGTTCGCTGAGTTGTTCGGAGATCCGGACGCCGACTACCAGGCCGCGCTGGACCGGCACTACAACGACGGCCCTGAGCCGGGCTGGGAGGACGACTTCGTGTCGTCGTACGCGACCATGCACGCCGCCGAGGACTGGGCCGAGACCTTCGCCCACTATCTGCACATCCGCGACACCCTCGACACCGCTGCGGCATTCGGGTTCGCGCCGTCGGGGGCCACGTTCGGCCGACGGCTGCTGGGTCCGGCCGGGTTCGACACCATCGTCGCCATGTGGTTGCCACTGGCGTGGTCGCTGAACATGGTGAACCGGTCGATGGGCCACGACGATCTATACCCGTTCGTGTTGGCTCCGGCGGTCCTGGAGAAGATGCGGTTCGTTCACAGCGTCGTCGACGAGGTCACCGCCGGTTGAGTTCGGCTGCTATGGCGCCGAACATCAGTGCCGTCTCCAGCGGCAGGGTGTTGAAGGCGGGCTCGGCCTGCGGCCACGTCGACCATTGCACGATGACCAGTTTCTGTCGTTGATCGACCATGATCACCTGGCCGAATATCCCCAAGGCCCACAGGTTTTCATCCATCCCGGCGGTTCGGGGTGGACTCACGTCGCCGGCGTCGGCGGCGATGCTGTTGTTCCACCACTGATAGCCGTAGGTGCCTTCGGGGTGGCTCGCGGTCACCGAACCGCGGGCAGTCGTCCACGTCCGCGCGTCGCGCACCCACCCCTCGGGCAGGGTGTCGGTGCCGTCGGGCAGCTCACCGTTACGCATCACGTATAGCCCGAAGCGTCCCCAGTCGGTGAGGGTGGCATTGAACCCGTGCCCGCCCATGTCGTGACGGCCCAGTTCGTAGGAATGCCAGACCCCGTCAGCGGTCATGCCGAACGGCTTCCAGATCTTGTCCTGCAGATACGTGGCCAGATTCGTGCCCGTGGCCTTCTCCAGGAGATCACCGAGCAACCAGGCTCCGCCGGTGGTGTAGGACCACACCTCGCCCGGGTTGACGCCGGGCTTTCGTTCGAGCCCGTGCACGAGTGAATACACACAACGGTAGGTGTCGTCAGCGGCTTCACATGCGGTGAGTTTGGCGAAATCCGATCCCGGATCGGTGTAATCCTCGTTCCACTCGACGCCCGAGGTGTGCGTGATGAGCTGGCGCACGGTGACCCCGTCGAACGCGGTGCCGACGAAATCGGGCTCGTACTTCGTCACGGGGTCATCGAGGGATCCGATCGCGCCTTCCTTCACCGCGACACCGACCAGCGTGGACACCACCGACTTGCCGACCGATCGTGACGTCCACAGCGTCGAGGCGTCGTTCCCGGCACCGTAATGCTCAAAGGCGATCTCGCCGTCTTTGAGCACCAGCATCCCGGTGACGCTCTGGCGGTCCAGGTAATCGCCGAGGTCGTGGGCGACGCCGTCGACGGTGTAGGACGCGGCGGTCAGCTGGTGATCTGCCTTGGGCAGCGGAAACGGATCGCCGTGGCGGAACACGTCGCCGGGGTAGGCCCGGTAGTCGTTGCGGAATCCGACCACCCGCTGCGCCTGATTCCAGGTGAGCATGTCCGCGACGTCTGGCAGGTCATGGTCGATGGGCTTGGGACACACCGTCATTCCCGGCACGCCGCAGTCCGGTGATGCTTGCGGGCCGCACGCACTCGCCGAGAACGTCAACACCAGCGCCGACGCGGCTGCGAGCGTGCGAGTTAACAGCACGGTCACGATGGTATGTCGCAACGCCGGCTTCGGATCAGGCGTTTCTAGGATCGCCGCGTGAATGATCGCTACGGTTCCGACATCCTGTCCCGAAACCCGCACACTCCGAAGCTGACTCGATCGAAGGAACAGCCCGCGGAGAAGGGCCTGGTCGTCGAGGATGCCCAGAGCGGGTACGTGGGTGCCGTGGTGCGGATCGAAGGTGGCCGAGTCGAACTCGAAGACCGCCGGGGCAAGGTGCGGGCATTCCCGATGGGGCCGGGTTTCCTGATCGACGGCAAGCCGGTGAGCCTCGTGGTGCCCAAACGGACGGCGGCGCCGGCCCGTACGGCGTCGGGATCGGTGGCGGTACCGAACGCCAAGGCCCGGGTCGCGCTGGCCAGCCGGATCTATGTGGAAGGCCGCCACGACGCCGAACTCGTCGAACAGGTCTGGGGCGCGGACCTTCGCATCGAGGGTGTCGTCGTCGAATATCTGGGCGGCGTCGACGACCTGGTCGACATCGTCGCCGAGTTCACGCCCGGTCCGAGTCGGCGACTGGGTGTGCTGGTCGATCACTTGGTCGCCGGGTCCAAGGAAGCGCGGATCGCCGAGGCGGTACGGCGCGGCCCGGGCGGGGAGCACACCCTGGTGGTCGGGCACCCCTTCGTCGATATCTGGCAGTCCGTCAAACCTGCCCGGCTCGGGATGAAGGCCTGGCCGGCGATCCCGCGCAACATCGAGTGGAAACACGGCATCTGTGAGTCGCTCGGCTGGCCGCATCATGATCAGGCCGACATCGCCCGGGCCTGGCAGCGGATCCGCGGGCGAGTGCGGGACTGGAACGACCTGGAGCCCGCGTTGATCGGCCGGGTCGAGGAGCTCATCGATTTCGTGACCGCACCGGCTTCGTGACCGCACCGGCCTGGTTCGTCGCTCCGGCGTGGTAAGCAGAAGGCGTGTCCGACAGCTTGTTCGACGTGCCAGGTGAGCCCGCAGCCGCGGGCCCCGGTGCGCCGGCCCCCGCCTCTGCGCCGCTGGCGGTGCGGATGCGCCCCGCCGGACTCGACGAGGTGCTCGGCCAGAACCATCTGTTGCGGGCGGGCTCGCCGTTGCGCCGCCTGGTGGAGGGGTCCGGTGCCGCGTCGGTCATCCTCTACGGCCCTCCGGGCACGGGCAAGACCACCCTGGCCTCGCTGATCTCGCAGGCCACCGGCCGCCGGTTCGAGGCGCTGTCGGCGCTGAGCGCAGGGGTCAAGGAAGTCCGCGCGGTCTTGGAAAAGGCGCGCATCGCGCTCGTTCATCACGGCGAACAAACCGTGCTGTTCATCGACGAGGTGCACCGGTTCTCCAAGACGCAGCAGGACGCGCTGCTGGCGGCGGTGGAGAACCGCGTGGTCCTGCTGGTCGCCGCGACCACGGAAAACCCGTCGTTCTCGGTCGTCGCGCCACTGCTGTCGCGCTCGCTGATCCTGCAGCTGCAGCCGCTCGGCCCCGAGGACATCGGCACCGTGGTGCGCCGCGCGCTGACCGATCCGCGCGGGCTCGGCGGTGCCGTCGAGGCCACCGACGAGGCCGTCGACCTGCTGGTGCGGCTGTCCTCGGGAGACGCCCGTCGTGCGCTGACCGCCCTGGAGGTCGCCGCTGAAACCGCAGGCGGTCCCGGCGGCACCATCACCGTGGAGATCATCGAGCAGTCCCTGGACAAGGCCGCGGTGCGCTACGACCGCGACGGCGATCAGCACTACGACGTGATCAGCGCGTTCATCAAGTCGGTGCGTGGATCCGATGTCGATGCGGCGTTGCACTACCTGGCGCGGATGCTGGTCGCGGGGGAGGACCCGCGATTCGTGGCGCGCCGGTTGATGATCCTGGCCAGCGAGGACATCGGTATGGCCGACCCCACCGCGCTACCGACCGCGGTGGCCGCTGCCCAGACGGTGCAGCTGATCGGGATGCCCGAGGCGCAGTTGACGCTCGCGCATGCCACGGTCCACCTGGCCACCGCGCCGAAGTCCAACGCGGTGACCACAGCGCTCGGGGCGGCGATGAACGACATTCGCGCAGGCAAGGCCGGCTTGGTGCCGCCGAACTTGCGGGACGGTCACTACTCAGGAGCGCAGAAGCTCGGCAACGCCGTGGGATACAAGTACGCTCACGATCATCCCGACGGTGTTGTGCCACAACAATATCCACCCGACGACCTGGTGGGAGTGGACTACTACCAGCCGACGGGTCGTGGCTTCGAACGTGAACTCGCCACCCGGGTGGACAAGCTACGGGCCATCATTCGTCGGGCCCGGCGCTGATCCACACGAAAACCACGGTCCCAGTTGAGGTTCAACTGGGACCGTGGCGCGGCGAGTCGGTCAGCGCAGCAGGCCGGACCGTCGGTGACCGAAAACCCCTGTCCTTCCGCGCCCCATGAACGCGGACACCAGGGCCACACCGATGGCGGCCACGATGACCTGGACGAGCAATTCGAGCCAGTCGATGCCGCTGGTCATGGTCGGGATGCCGAGCGCACGGGCGATGGCACTGCCGATGAATGCCGAAACGATTCCGACCAGGATCGTCACCAGAATCCCGATAGGTTGTCTGCCGGGGACGATCAGCCGGCCGATCAGGCCGACGACGATGCCGATCAAGATCGCGCTGATGATGCCGGTGATGGTCATTTTCTCCTCCAGGGCTGTCTTGGCGTGGAGGGGAGATACCCCGGGCTCGGACCAGCCAAACGGTGCCGTCAATTCTGGAGGAGCCCGGGTCAGGCCATCTCGGGGACCCGCAGGTGGGCGAGCGCGAGCTCGAACTCTCCGACATCGATCTGATCGGCGCTCAAGTCACGTAGACGGGCGGTGCGTAGCGCCCTGGCCTGATCACGGTTGTGCTCCATCGCTTCGGCGCTGTCGAACGTGGCCGAGGACACTGCCCGTCCCGAAGCCCTGTCGAGCATGAGGCTGGCGCTGCAGAAGCCCTCTAGGTCTTCCATTGCCGGCAGCACCGAGGTGCGGTAGAAGTCCACGGCCCGGTCGAACAGTTCGGGGCGGGTTCGCAGCCAGGTGGCCCGCACGCAGGCGCCGGAGCCCGAATATTGCTCGCGGTGGACCACCGCGATCTCCCATTCGTCGACAGTGGCGGTTCCGGCGAATGTCTCCACCACGCGATGGCGCAGCGGTGCGACTGCGGCGGCGCTGGCGTGCATGGCGTCTTCGGTCCGCCACGCCGTCGTCAGGATGCACTCGCCGGATTCCCGGTTGACCATCAGCGACAGGCCCACACAGCCCTCCACATCGTCGAGGGCAGGCATCACTTCGTCGCGAACATGGGCGATGCCGGCATCGATGGCCTGGGTGCGCGCTGCGATCGTGGTTGAACGTGCGAACACGATCCACCTCTTCCCTGCCAGGGCGGCGCCCCGGTGGCGCCACCGGTTCCACCTCCACCTTCCTCCGGTGTGTCGCGGCGGGCAATGGTGTGGCGACAGACTCGTAGGCTGGGTGGATGGATACCGACGTGATCGACGTGGACACCTCGCGGCAGCGCATCGTCGATCTCACCGACTCGGTGCGCGAGTTCTGTGGCCCGCACCGCGATGGGTTGTGCAACGTGTTCGTGCCGCACGCCACGGCGGGTGTAGCCATCATCGAGACCGGTGCCGGCTCCGACGACGACCTGCTCGATACCCTGGAACGGTTGTTGCCCCGCGATGATCGTTACCGGCACAGCCACGGGTCGTTCGGCCATGGTGCCGATCACGTGCTGCCCGCGTTGGTGTCGCCGTCGGTGACGTTGCCGGTCCAGGCGGGGCGCCCCCTGCTGGGAACCTGGCAGAGCGTGGTGCTGGTCGACCTGAACCGCGACAACCCGCAGCGCAGCGTCCGGCTCAGCTTTCTGGGGCAGTGACGCTCGTCGCCTTTTCGGAGCGAACACGCAGAACGGTAATGTAAAGCGGTCGAACTGGTGGTTGCCGCGCAACCCCAGCCACCCACGAACACGAGGACACGAGCAACGTGCAGACACACGAGATCAGGAAGCGCTTCCTCGATCATTTCGTGAAAGCGGGCCACACCGAGGTGCCCAGCGCATCGGTGATCCTCGACGATCCCAACCTGTTGTTCGTCAACGCCGGCATGGTGCAGTTCGTGCCCTACTTCCTCGGTGCCCGCACACCGCCGTGGGATCGCGCCACCAGCGTGCAGAAGTGCATCCGGACCCCTGACATCGACGAGGTGGGCATCACCACCCGCCACAACACCTTCTTCCAGATGGCCGGAAACTTCTCCTTCGGCGACTACTTCAAGAAGGGCGCCATCGAGCTGGCCTGGACCTTGCTGACGAACCCGGTCAGCGAGGGCGGCTACGGATTCGACCCGGAAAAGTTGTGGGCAACGGTCTATCTGGACGACGACGAGGCGATTCAGCTCTGGCAGGAAGTCGCCGGGCTGCCGCTTGAGCGCATCCAGCGCCGCGGCATGGCCGACAACTACTGGTCGATGGGCATTCCCGGACCGTGTGGACCGTGTTCGGAGATCTACTACGACCGCGGCCCCGAATACGGCATCGAGGGCGGCCCCGAGGCCAACGAGGATCGCTACATCGAGATCTGGAATCTCGTGTTCATGCAGAACGAACGCGGTGAAGGCAGGTCGAAGGACGACTTCGACATCCTCGGCCCGTTGCCGCGCAAGAACATCGACACCGGGATGGGTGTCGAGCGCATAGCGTGCCTGCTGCAGGACGTCGACAACGTGTACGAGACCGACCTGGTGCGTCCGGTCATCGACTTGGTCGCCGGGATCGCGCCGCGCGGATACGGCGCCGGTAACCACGAGGACGACGTGCGCTACCGCATCATCGCCGACCACAGCCGCACCGCGGCCATCATCATCGGCGACGGGGTCAGCCCCGGCAACGAGGGCCGTGGCTATGTGCTGCGCCGCCTGCTGCGTCGCATCATCCGCGCGGCCAAGCTGCTCGGCGTCGAGCGGCCCATCATGAGCCAGCTGATGACCACGGTGCGTGACGAGATGGGGCCCTCCTACCCGGAGCTCGTCAACGACTTCGAGCGCATCAACCGCATCGCCGTCGCGGAAGAGACCGCGTTCAACCGCACATTGGCCGCAGGCTCACGACTGTTCGACGATGCCGCCCGCACGACGCGCGCCGCCGGAAAGTCCACGCTGTCCGGCAGCGATGCGTTCACCTTGCACGACACCTACGGTTTCCCGATCGACCTCACGCTGGAGATGGCGGCCGAGGCCGGCCTGTCCGTCGACGAGCAGGGTTTCCGGACACTGATGGCCGAGCAGCGGCAGCGCGCCAAGGCCGACGCCGCCGCCCGCAAGCAAGCCCACACTGACCTGTCGGCATACCGCGAGCTGGTTGACGCCGGCCCTACCGAATTCACCGGTTTCGACGAATTGACTTCCGAGGCAAGGATTCTCGGGATCTTCGTGGACGGCAAGCGCGTGCCCGTGGTGGGGCACGAAGGCCTCGAGGCCGATCGTGTCGAGCTGATCCTGGATCGCACTCCGTTCTACGCCGAGTCCGGTGGGCAGATCGCCGACGAAGGCGCGATCACCGGGACCGGAAGCTCGGAGACCGCCAAGGCGGCCGTCACCGATGTGCAGAAGATCGCGAAAACCCTGTGGGCGCATCGGGTCAACGTGGAATCCGGCGAGTTCGTCGAGGGCGACACCGTGGCCGCCGCCGTCGATCCCAAGTGGCGCCACGGCGCCACCCAGGGGCACTCCGGAACCCACATGGTGCATGCCGCGTTGCGGCAGGTCCTGGGCCCCACCGCCGTTCAGGCCGGTTCGCTGAACCGCCCCGGCTATCTGCGGTTCGACTTCAACTGGCAGGGCGCGCTCACCGATGACCAGCGCGCACAGATCGAAGAAGTGACCAACCAGGCCGTCGAGGCCGACTATCAGGTGAACACCTTCATCACCGCGCTGGACAAAGCCAAGGCGATGGGCGCGATGGCGATGTTCGGGGAGAACTACCCCGACCAGGTGCGGGTGGTCGACATCGGCGGGCCGTTCTCGCTCGAACTGTGCGGTGGCACCCATGTGAGCAACTCGGCCCAGATCGGCCCGGTGACCATCCTCGGAGAGTCCTCGGTCGGGTCCGGTATCCGACGTGTCGAGGCCTACGTCGGCCTCGAGTCGTTCCGCCACCTGGCCAAGGAACGGGCACTGATGGCGGGGCTGGCCTCGTCGCTCAAGGTGCCCTCCGAAGAGGTGCCTGCCCGGGTGGCGAACCTGGTCGAGCGTCTCAAGGCCGCCGAGAAGGAACTGGAGAAGGCTCGGCTGGCCAACGCGCGGGCCGCGGCGGCCAATGCGGCCGCCGGTGCCGAGACGATCGGCAAGGTCCGGGTTGTCGCGCAACGGATGGCCGGGGGCATGTCGGCCGGTGATCTGCGCAGCCTGGTGGGTGACATCCGGGGCAAGCTCGGTGCCGACCCCGCAGTGGTGGCGCTGATCGCCGAAGGCGAGAACGACGCGGTGCCCTTCGTGGTCGCGGTCAACCCGGCGGCGCAGGATCTGGGGCTGCGCGCCAACGAGTTGGTCAAACCGTTCAGCGCGGCGGTCAACGGCCGCGGCGGTGGAAAAGCGGACATGGCACAAGGTTCCGGTAAGGGGGCGGCGGGTATCGACGCGGCATTGGCCGCGCTGCGCGCCGAGATCGGCCGGGGCTAGCTTCGTGTCCGACACGGTCGACGACCGCCTACCGGACCGTCCGGGGGACGACGACCCCGGCCGCGGGCGCCGCATCGGCATCGACGTCGGGACCGTGCGGATCGGCGTGGCCAGCTGTGATCCCGACGGGATACTGGCCACCCCGGTCGAGACCGTCCAGCGGGACAAGCGGGACCGCTCGGGCAAGCACCTGCGCAGACTGGTGAAGTTGGTCGCCGAGTACGAGGCGGTCGAGGTGGTGGTGGGGCTGCCGCGCACACTCGCCGACCGAGCCGGCAGCTCAGCTCTCGACGCCATCGAGATGGCGGAGCTGCTGGCGCGTCGAATCGCTCCGATACCGGTGCGATTGGCCGACGAGCGGCTCACTACTGTGACGGCTCAGCGGTCGTTGCGCGAGGCGGGGGTTCGGGCAAAGGGACAGAAGGCGATGATCGACCAGGCCGCTGCGGTGGGCATTTTGCAGAGCTGGCTGGATCAGCGACGTGCGGCCCTGGCTGCGCGCGGAGAGGGCATGGATGGCTGAGAAGTGGGGTGCCGACAAAGCGAAGCCCGAGGCGATCGGACCACCGCGACGTGGGCTGAGCAAGGCTGAGCGGGCTCGCAAGGCCCGCAACGACCGCAGGCGACGCGCCACCAGGGGCTTGTCCATCACCGCACTCATCGTGGTGATCATCGGTGCGGTGTTCCTGGGTTCCAAGCTGTGGCACAGCATGTCCGGCAGCGCCAACGACTACGCGGGTGACGGTGTGGCCGACGTCGTGGTCCAGGTTCACGACGGCGATTCCACGACCGCCATCGGAAAGACCCTTCAGGGCAAGAAAGTCGTCGCCACCGTCAAGGCCTTCGTCGACGCGGCGCACAAGAACGAGGCGATCTCGGCGATCCAGCCCGGGTTCTACAAGGTGCGCACCGAGATCCCGGCGGCCAATGCCGTTGAGCGGCTGGCTGATCCGGAGAGCCGGGTGGGCAAGCTCACCATCCCGGAGGGACGTCAGCTCGACGACACCTCCGATGTGAAGACCAAGGCCGTCACCGACGGCATCTTCACGCTGATCTCGAAGGCCTCCTGCGTCGAGCTCGACGGCAAGAAGCGTTGCGTCCCGGTCGACGCGTTGCGGGCGGCCGCACAGACGGCACCCGCGGCCGCGCTGGCGGTGCCCGACTGGGCGGCCGCTCCGGTCGCCGCGATGCCGAACGACCATCGGCGGCTGGAGGGCTTGATCGCGCCGGGCACCTGGAACGTCGATCCCGCGGGATCGGCCCAGGACATCCTGTCCAATCTGATCGCGGGCAGCACCACCGTCTACACCCAGAGCGGTCTGCTCGACACCGCCGCGGCAATGCAGATGTCGCCGTATCAGATCCTCACCGTCGGATCCCTGGTGCAACGCGAAGCCAAACCACAGGACTTCGCCAAGGTCGCCCGGGTGATCTACAACCGGCTCGCCGAGCACAGCAAGCTGGAGTTCGACTCGACCGTGAACTACCCGCTGGATCGCCAGGAAGTGGCGACCACCGATGAAGACCGGGCCAAGGTCACCCCCTGGAACACCTATATGAGTCAAGGACTTCCACAGACGCCGATCTGCTCACCCGGCGCCGATGCCCTGGCCGCCGCCGAGCGTCCGGCGGACGGGGACTGGCTGTACTTCGTGACCATCGATCTGCAGGGCACCACCCTGTTCACCCGCGACTATGAGCAACACCTGGCCAATATCGAACAGGCACAACACAACGGTGTCCTCGACAGTGCGAGATAGCCAAGACGGCGGGGGCCGCCGCGCGGCTGTTCTGGGCTCGCCGATCACCCACTCGCGCTCGCCGCAGCTGCATCTGGCCGCCTACCGGGCGCTGGGCCTGCCGTCATGGACCTATGAACGCATCGAGTGCACGGCTGAACAACTGCCCGGCCTCGTCGGTTCCCTGGGCCCCGAGTGGATCGGATTGTCGGTCACCATGCCGGGCAAGTTCGCCGCCCTGGAGTTCGCCGATCAGCGCACCGACCGGGCCCAGTTGGTCGGCTCGGCCAACACCTTGGTGCAGATGCCCACCGGCGGCTGGCGCGCCGACAACACCGATATCGACGGCGTCATCGGAGCGCTCGGCACCGCCGGGGCCGCTGCACTGGTGATCGGATCCGGCGGCACCGCCCCGGCAGCCGTGGTGGCGCTGGCCGAGCTGGGGGTTCAGCGGGTCACGATCGTGGCCCGCGACGAGGGCAAGGCATCGCGATTGGTGGAGTTGGCCGGCCGGTGCGGTGCGCAGGCCAGCTGGTGCGACATCGGCAGCAGCGCCTTGACCGATGCGGTCGCTGCGGCCGACGCGGCGGTCAGCACCATCCCGGCCGACGCTGCCGCCGCCTACGCGGGCACGCTCGCCGCGGTGCCGCGGGTCCTCGATGCCATCTACGACCCGTGGCCGACGCCGTTGGCCGCGGCCGTAGAAGCCGCAGGGGGCGAGGCGATCAACGGATTGCAGATGCTGCTCAATCAGGCTTTCGCGCAAGTGGAGCAGTTCACCGGGATGCCGGCACCCAAAGATGCGATGAGGGACGCGCTGCTGCGGCCTTAGCCTCGATGGATGGGGGCGGGGACAGCGGCGATCGCGGGCGTCTGGCTGCTGGTGCTGAGTGGCTACGACATCGCCGAACGTCGGCTGCCGAACTGGCTGACGATGCCGGGGGCGGCGTTGGTTCTGGGAATCGCGGCGGCAGCCGGGCGCGGTGGCGCAGCGGCTGCCGGTGCTGCCGCGTTGTCCGCGCTCTACCTGGTGGTGCATGTGGTCTCGCCGCGGTCGATGGGCGGCGGCGACGTGAAACTCGCGGTCGGACTGGGTGCGATGACCGGGGCGTTCGGCGTGGACGTGTGGTTGTTGGCGGCGCTGGCCGCGCCGTTGCTCACCGCGTGCCTGGCACTGGGCGCGGCCGTGCGCGGTATCCCGACGGTGCCGCACGGCCCATCGATGTGTCTTGCCAGCGCGGTGGCGGTCAGCCTGGTGCTTGTCTAGCCGTGGTCGGGTGTCGGCTCGTGTGCGAAGAATCGCCGGAATGTGGCACACAAGCCAACATCGGCCGGAGATGACCACGGATTTCGGGAGGCAAACCCCGACGTGGGAGAATGACACCCGTGTTGCGTTGGACCACAGCTGGTGAATCCCACGGCCGCGCCCTGGTGGCCATGCTCGAAGGGATGGTTGCCGGCGTGCCCATCACCTCCGAGGAGATCGGAGCACAGCTCAAGCGTCGTCGCCTCGGCTATGGCCGGGGTGCCCGGATGAAGTTCGAACAGGACCAGGTCACCATGCTGGCCGGGGTGCGTCACGGCAGCACCCTGGGTGGGCCGATCGCCATCGAGATCGGCAACACCGAATGGCCCAAGTGGGAGACCGTGATGTCTCCGGACCCGGTCGACGAAGCCGAGCTTGCCGCAGAAGGTGCAGCGCGCAACGCCCCGCTGACCCGTCCCCGTCCCGGGCATGCCGACTACGCCGGCATGCTCAAGTATGGCTTCGACGATGCCCGGCCGGTCCTGGAACGCGCCAGCGCCCGTGAGACGGCCGCCCGCGTGGCGGCAGGCACCGTGGCCCGAGCCTTCCTGCGGGCCGCACTCGGTGTTGAGGTGGTCTCGCACGTCATCTCCATCGGCGCGTCCGAGCCGTACGCCGGCCCGCCGCCGCAGTTCTCCGACCTGGAAAAGATCGATGCGAGCCCAGTCCGGGCGTTTGACGAAGCCGCTGAAGCGTCGATGATCGCCGAGATCGAGGCCGCCAAGAAGGACGGCGACACCCTCGGCGGTGTCGTCGAGGTCGTGGTCGAAGGCCTGCCCATCGGATTGGGCTCGTTCACCAGCGGTGACAACCGCCTCGACAGCCAGCTCGCCGCCGCGGTGATGGGCATCCAGGCGATCAAGGGTGTGGAGATCGGCGACGGATTCGAAACCGCCCGGCGTCGCGGCAGCGTGGCCCACGACGAGATGTACCCCGGCCCAGACGGAATCTTGCGCTCCACCAACCGGGCCGGTGGCCTGGAGGGCGGCATGACCAATGGCCAGGCACTGCGGGTCCGGGCCGCGATGAAGCCCATCTCGACCGTTCCCCGCGCGCTGGCCACCGTCGACATGGCCACCGGTGAAGAAGCCGTCGCCATCCACCAGCGGTCCGACGTGTGTGCGGTACCGGCTGCCGGCGTGGTGGTGGAGACCATGGTCGCGCTGGTGGTGGCCCGCGCGGTGCTGGAGAAGTTCGGCGGGGACTCGCTGGCCGAGACCCGCGCCAACATCGACGCCTACCTGCGGGCCGTCGCCGAGCGCGAGCCGGCGGCGCAGGCCCTGGGCTGATGGCCCCCAAGGCGGTACTGGTCGGCCTGCCGGGTTCGGGCAAGTCGACCATCGGCCGCCGGCTGGCCAAGGCGCTGAACCTCACGATGCTCGACACGGACGCGGCGATCGAGGAGACCACCGGCCGCACCATCGCCGACATCTTCGCCACGGACGGTGAGGCGGAGTTTCGCCGGATCGAGGAAGAGGTCATTCGTTCGGCGCTGGCCGGCCACGACGGGGTGCTGTCTCTCGGTGGCGGCGCTGTCACCACCCCTGGTGTGCGCGCGGCACTGGCCGGGCACACCGTCGTCTATCTGGAGATCAGTGCGGCCGAGGGGATCCGCCGCACCGGCGGTTCCACCGTCCGGCCACTGCTGGCCGGCCCCGACCGGGCCGAGAAGTACCGCGCGCTGATGTCCGAACGGGTACCGCTGTACCGTCGGGTCGCGACCATGCGGATCAACACCAACCGGCGCAACCCCGGCGCGGTAGTGCGCACGATCGTCACGCGTTTGGAGAACCCCCCGATCCAGAAGCAGCCCCAGAAGCAGCAGCCCCCGACATCACGGGCCGCCAAGCGGCGCCGGCGGCGCCCGCCGTGGCGGCGTGCGCCGGGCGCGCAATCGCCGTCCGGCTCCGAGCCCACCGGCGGCACCGCCGCGGCCGGCACCGAACCGAAATCGATACCCACCCCCGCGGCCCTGGCCGCTCGCAAAGCGGAGCGTAATGATGACTGACCCGGTAATCGTCGAGGTACTGGTGGACCGGCCCTACCCGGTCATCATCGGAACCGGCCTGCTCGGCGAACTGGGCAATACCCTCGAGGGTCGGCACAAGGTGGCGATCCTGCATCAGCCGGTTTTGAACCAGACGGCCGAGGCCGTCCGGCAACACTTGGCCGACAAGGGAATTGAAGCCCACCGCATCGAAATCCCGGATGCCGAGGAGGGCAAAGAACTGCCGGTGGTCGGTTTCATCTGGGAAGTGTTGGGCCGCATCGGTATTGGCCGTAAAGATGCGGTGGTCAGCCTGGGCGGGGGAGCGGCAACGGACGTTGCGGGCTTTGCTGCGGCGACGTGGCTGCGCGGTGTGGACATCGTGCACGTGCCGACCACGCTGCTGGGCATGGTCGACGCAGCGGTGGGCGGCAAGACCGGGATCAACACCGACGCCGGCAAGAATCTCGTCGGCGCGTTTCACCAGCCGGCCGCGGTCCTGGTCGACCTTGCGACGCTGGAAACGTTGCCGCGCAACGAGATCATCGCCGGAATGGCCGAGATCGTGAAAGCCGGTTTCATCGCCGATCCGGTGATCCTCGACCTCATCGAGGCCGACCCCGAAGCGGCCCTCGACCCCACCGGCACGGTGCTGCCCGAGCTCATCCGCCGCGCGATCGCGGTCAAAGCCGAGGTGGTTGCTGCCGATGAGAAGGAGTCGGCTCTGCGCGAGATCCTGAACTACGGCCACACCCTGGCGCATGCCATCGAGCGCCGCGAACGCTACAAGTGGCGTCACGGTGCCGCGGTTTCGGTGGGATTGGTGTTCGCGGCCGAACTGGGCCGGCTGGCCGGGCGTCTCGACGACGAGACCGCCGACCGGCACCGCGCTGTGCTGACCGCGCTCGGCCTGCCGGTCACCTATGACAGCGACGCGCTGCCCCAATTGATCGATTACATGGCAGGCGACAAGAAGAACCGTTCGGGAGTGCTGCGCTTCGTCGTCCTCGACGGGCTGGCCAAGCCGGGTCGTCTCGAGGGCCCGGATCCGTCACTGTTGGCGGCTGCATACGCAGAAGTGGCGCGGACCTGACGGCCCACGCCACCCGCGCCTGAATCTGAGGCAAGCCCTCGCGGGCCGGTCTCGCTACTGCTTGGGTTGTTCGGGGTACTCGATGGTTTGCGTGGTGTCGTCGGTGCTTTCGGCGGCACCGTTGGCGGTCACCGCGGCGAACACGTCGGTGTCAGCGCGGTCTTCGGCGGTGGCAGCCAGGCCGTGGTGGCGTTGACGTGGCATCGGCGGGGCCTTGCGGTCCACCAGCCAGCGGCCCACCGTCACGCCGCCCACCCCGAGCAGGAACACCAGCAGCGCGGTGAATGCCGCGAAGGTGGTGACCTCGTTCAGCAGCGCATCGGTGTAGAGGCTCTTGTAGAACAGGCCGATGAACCATGCCACCGCGCCGCTGACGATGCCCGCGAACAAGCCGGCGATCAGCCAGGTCATCGCGAGGTCGGAACGACGGTCCGGATCCGGATTGGCGCGGGCGTCGGCCTGGCCGTCGACCAGACCCCAGATCAGCACCGCGATCCCGAACAACGTGACCAGTCCCAGGCTGAACCAGGTGGCGTTACCCGGCGAGGCGTTGATCAGTGCTCCCTGCAGTAAGCGCACGATGACCATCGCTGTTGCGAACACCACTCCGCGCAGTAACCACTTGCTCATGGGGGCACACTGTAGCGAGTAGCGTCACAGACCGTGACTATTTCCCAGCGCAGGGACCGGCTGCGCCGTCGGCTGGCCGAGCGGGGTCTGGACGCGATGTTGGTAACTGACCTGGTCAACGTGCGTTATCTGTCCGGATTCACCGGTTCCAACGCGGCCCTGCTGATCCTCGCGGAGAACGCCACTCCGGTGCTGGCCACCGATGGGCGCTACCGCACACAGGCGGCGCAGCAGTCCCCGGATGCCGAAGTCGTCATCGAACGGGCCTGCGGATCGCATCTGGCCGGGCGCGCGGCGCGCTGCGGGGCGCTGCGGCTGGGTTTCGAGAGCCACGTGGTGACGGTGGATGCCTTCGCGGCGATGCAGAAGGCCGCCGGTGACACCGTCGACTGGGTGCGCGCGGCGGGCACCGTGGAGGCCCTGCGCGAGATCAAGGACGCCGGCGAGATCGCCATGCTGCGGTTGGCCTGCGAGGCTGCCGATGCGGCGCTGACGGATCTGCTGGAGCGCGGTGGGTTGCGGCCCGGCCGGACCGAGCGCGAGGTGCGCAACGAGCTGGAAGCGCTGATGTTGCGCCACGGCGCCGACGGGCCGTCCTTCGAGACGATCGTGGCGACTGGCGCGAACTCGGCCATCCCGCACCACCGGCCCACCGATGCGGTGCTGGCCGCGGGCGATTTCGTCAAGATCGATTTCGGTGCCCTGGTGGAGGGCTACCACTCCGACATGACGCGCACGTTCGTGCTGGGCCCCGCGGCCCAGTGGCAACGCGACATCTACGACCTGGTGGCCACCGCACAGCGAGCCGGCCGTGACGCGCTGGCTCCCGGCGTTTCGCTGAGCACGGTCGATGCCGCATCGCGCCAGGTCATCGCCGACGCCGGGTACGGCGACAACTTCGGACACGGTCTCGGGCACGGCGTCGGATTGCAGATCCACGAAGCGCCGGGAATCAACGCCACCGCCGCCGGTACACTGCTTGCTGGCTCTGCGGTCACCGTTGAGCCAGGTGTCTACTTGCCCGATCGCGGCGGTGTCCGGATCGAGGACACCCTGGTCGTCGGAGAGGCGGCACCCGACCTGCTTACCCGGTTCCCCAAGGAACTGGCCATTTTGTGACAAAAGCTTAGGAGCTACACCCTCATGGCATCGACTGCCGACTTCAAGAACGGGCTCGTCCTGCAGATCGACGGACAGCTGTGGCAGATCGTCGAATTCCAGCACGTCAAACCGGGTAAGGGGCCGGCCTTCGTGCGGACGAAGCTCAAGAACGTGGTGTCCGGCAAGGTCGTCGACAAGACCTACAACGCCGGCGTGAAGGTGGAGACCGCCACCGTGGACCGCCGCGATGCCACCTATCTGTACCGCGACGGCAGCGACTTCGTCTTCATGGATTCCGAAGACTTCAACCAGCACCCGTTGTCCGAGGCGCTCGTCGGCCGCCTGGCCGACTTCCTGCTGGAGAGCCTGCCGGTGCAGATCGCCTTCCACGACGGTGTCCCGCTGTATCTGGAGCTGCCGGTATCCGTCGAGCTCGAGGTTTCCCACACCGAGCCTGGCCTGCAGGGTGACCGGTCCAGCGCAGGCACCAAGCCCGCGACGATGGAGAGCGGCGCCGAGATCCAGGTGCCACTGTTCATCAACACCGGCGACAAGCTCAAGGTCGACACCCGCGATGGCAGCTACTTGGGCCGCGTGAATGGCTGACCATGCCTGACCGCCGTGGCGACCGGGGCCGGCACCAGG
Source organism: Mycobacterium sp. DBP42 (assembly GCF_005924235.1). Classification (NCBI taxonomy): domain Bacteria; kingdom Bacillati; phylum Actinomycetota; class Actinomycetes; order Mycobacteriales; family Mycobacteriaceae; genus Mycobacterium; species Mycobacterium sp. DBP42. Next base: position 43,830 of record NZ_VCMY01000033.1, on the reverse strand, counting down.
CCCGCAAGCGCGCCGTGGATCTGTTGTTCGAGGCCGAGGCACGGGGCCTGACGCCGGAGGCGGTGGCCGACGGCCGGGCCGCGCTGGCCGAGGACCAGGCCGAGGTCACCCCCCTCAACCCCTACACGGTGTCGGTGGCCCGCGGTGTCACCGAACACGCCGCCCACATCGACGATCTCATCTCGGCTCACCTGCAGGGGTGGACGTTGGAGCGGCTGCCCGCCGTGGACCGTGCCATCCTGCGGGTGGCGGTCTGGGAGCTGCTGCACGCCGAGGACGTACCCGAGCCTGTCGCGGTGGACGAAGCCGTCGAGCTGGCCAAGGAGCTGTCCACCGATGAGTCACCCGGATTCGTCAACGGCGTGCTGGGCCAGGTGATGCTGGTGACCCCGCAGATTCGTGCTGCCGCTGCCGCCGTGCAGGGTGCGGTTCAGGACCGGCCCGAACAGTAGGACCCGAAGATGTGTCCCGAACATCGGGATCATCGGCGCTGTGCAGTGCCACGATGTTGTTACGTGTGTTGCCATACGTAACAACATCGGAGGCCGCTGATGGGACACGAGCCGAGACAAATCGCGAACATCGGTGAGGACGGCCTGCACCTGCACGCCTGCCCGCTGTGTGAGGCCATGTGCGGCTTGGAGATTCAGGTTTCCGGCGGTGCGGTGGCCAGCGTTCGGCCGAACAAGTCCGACCAGTGGAGTGCGGGCCACATCTGCCCGAAGGGTGCGTCCCTGGCCGCGCTACACGACGACCCGGACCGCATCCGCCGACCGATGATCAAGGTGGCCGGCGAATGGCACGAGGTCGACTGGGACACCGCATTCCGGCGTTGCACCGAACTGCTCGCTCCCGTCATCGAGAAGTACGGCGTCGGCGCGGTCGCGGCATACACCGGAAACCCACTGGCACACTCGTTTTCGTTGTCGCGCTACTCGGCGGTCCTGTTGGGGCTTTCCGGTATGCCGATCACGTACTCGCCCGGCACCATCGACCAGTGGCCGAAGAACCTGTCGTCGCACCTGATGTACGGCAGCTGGTGGGCCTTTCCGACCCCGGACATCCAGCGCACCGATCTGCTGGTGGTGATGGGGGCCAACCCCGCGGCCTCGCAAGGATCGCTGCTGGCCGCCCCCGACGTGATGGGCATCATCGCGGGTATCCGTCGGCGTGGCAAGGTGATCGTGATAGACCCGGTGCGCACCCCCACCGCGGCCAAGGCCGACGAATGGTTGCCGATCACGCCCGGTACGGACGCTGCGCTGTTGCTCGGGATCGTCCACACCGTGTTCGACGAAGGGTTGGTCAATCTCGGCGACCTGGAGCACCACCTCGACGGGGTCTCGACCCTGCAGCGGGCGGTGGCCGATTGGTCACCCGAAAGAGTCTCAGCCGCAACGGGTATCGATGCCGACCGGATTCGCGGCTTGGCCCGCGAACTGGCCGGTACGCCGCGTGCGGTGGTCTACGGCCGGATCGGCACCTGCAATCAGGAGTTCGGCAGCCTGGCCAGCTGGCTGGTGGACGTGGTCAACATCGTCACCGGACACTTCGACACCCCCGGCGGTGCCATGTTCGCCACCCCGACCGCTTGGACGGTCACCAGCCAGCCGATCCCCGGGCTGGAGGACGGGGCACCCAATTTCGGTCGCTACCGCACCCGGGTGCGCGGGGCCAAGGAGGTGCTCGGCCAGGTGCCGGTGTCGTGCATGCTCGAAGAGATCACCACCCCCGGCGAAGGGCAGATCAAGGCCCTGATCACGGTGGCCGGAAATCCTGTGCTGTCCACCCCGGGTGGTGACCGACTCGACGAGGCGCTGCCGCAGTTGGACGCGATGATCTCGGTGGACCTGTGGCTCAACGAGACCACCCGGCACGCCGACGTCATCCTTCCGGGTGCCTCGGCGCTCGAGCAACCGCACTCCGCCGACCTGTTGCTGGGTGCCGCGATCAACAGTTTCGCCCGGTACTCGCCGCCGGTGTTCCATCGTGAGGATCCCGACGCCCCCGAGGAATGGGAGATCCTGATCCGGCTGACCGGGCTGTGCACCGGCACCCCGGCCGAGGATGTGGACATCGCCGCGCTCGATGACGGTTGGTTCGACTACCTGTGTTTCACCCAGGGGCTCGACGGGGCCGAGATTCGCAAGCACTACGACCACGGCGGCCCTGAGCGGATGCTCGATCTGACGCTGCGCACCGCCGCATTCGGCGACCGGTACGGCGAAAATCCGGACGGCCTGACCTTGGAGAAGCTCAAGGCGCACCCGGACGGAATCAACTACGGCCCCATGGTGCCTCGGGTGCCGGAGGTGCTGGGCACCGCCGACAAGAAGATCCGGCTGGCGCCGCAATACCTCCTCGACGACCTGCCGCGGCTGGCCGGCCGACTCGATCGGGCTCCCGACGAACTGGTCTTGGTGAGTCGGCGGCACCTGCGGTCCAACAACTCCTGGCTGCACAACGTCGGCTCCCTGATGAAGGGACGCGACCGGTGCACCTTGCTGATACACAGCCGGGATGCGGCATCGCGAGGCATCGCCGACGGCGAGGACGCCGAAGTCGCCTCGGCGGGTGGGAAGGTCGTCGTGCCGGTCGAAGTAACCGATGCGATCAAGCCTGGCGTGGTGTCCATGCCGCACGGCTGGGGCCACGGCCGGCCCGGAACCAGGCTCGGCGTCGCCAACGCCTCACCCGGGGTGAACACCAACATCTTGTCGCTGCCCGACTTCATCGACGAGCCGTCCGGAAACGGTGCGCTCAATGGCATCCCGGTCACGGTCAGCCGGACGACGATCTAGCGGCGAGGGACGAGCCGCGTTGAGGAGTGCGGCAATTAGACCAGCCGGACGACGATCTAGCGGCGAGCGTGGGCGGCGCGTTGGTGCTGTCAACCGCTCGGGTCCGGAGGGGCGAGTAGTTCTTCGGGGTAGAAGTGGTGGTTGAGGGTGTCTTGGCCGGTGTTCATCAGGGGTGGTGGGTGCCAGTGGATGCGGCCGGTGTCGGGGTCGACGCTGGTGGTCCACCCGAGTCCGACGAGGCGGTTGTCGGGCCCGCAACTCAGTGCGAGGTCGGGGGCGTCGGTGTGTCCGCCGTGTTGCCAGTCGGCTTTGGCGTGGTGGACCTGGCAGTGGTCGGCCGGGGCGGTGCAGCCGGGGCGGGTGCAGCCTCGGTCGCGGTTGTAGAGCAGCAGGCGTTGTGCTTTGGTGGCCAATCGTTTGGTGCGGGCCATGTAGAGCGGTTCGGCGGTGTAGTGGTCGTAGATGATCAGGTAGTGGAAGCTGTGCGATGCCAACCTGATGAGGTCTTTCATCGGCAGTCGGATACCCGAACCGGTGACCGCGATGCCGGCGCCGGTTTCCAGCTCGGCCAAGGTCGTGGAGACCACCACGGTGACCGGCAGACCGCCATGCCGGCCGAGCCGTTTTGACATCAGCAGTTCGCGCAGTGCGACTTTGAGTGCGTCGTGGTTGCGCTGGGCCTGGGTTCGGGTGTCACGGTCGGCGGCGGCCTGCTGGTCTTGCCGGTCTTGCTGCTCGGGGCCCGTGTCGGCGCCGGAGATCTCCGGATCAACGACCTCGGACTCATCGGTGTCGGGGATGTCGAGTGGGTTGGGTGTGGGATTGTGGACCGGTTCTTGATCGCTGGGATTGTTGATGCCGGGCTGGCCCCATACGCCGGTGACCGTGGTCAGATACGACGCTGTCTCGGGGTCCAGCCAACCCTGCACATGCACCAACCCGTCGGCGTCTTGTTTGCCGATCCGCAGCCCGCGTAGGTGGGCCGCGACGTCGGGGCTGTCGCCGTCCTGGTTGAGCAGATACAGCAGTTTGTCGGCGGCCGCTTTCAGTGCTTCGGGCGTGTCTCGGGTGGCCGCGGCCACCAGATCCGATTCGATCTGTGCGAGTTCGGCTGTGCTGACGTAGTTCTCCGCCTTGGCCACGGTGTGGCCGATGATCGTGATGTGTTCGGTGCTGATCGATCCGGACCTCAGCGCGTGGGCGCAGGCGGGCAGCGCCGGCGCCAGCACCTCGCCGGTGAGGCTGTATCGCGGACCTAGGTCCTCAGCTGCTGCGACGCGGCGTGAGGCTTCCTTGCGGCTGATGCGCATCCGGGTGGCAAGAACATCGGTCCAGGATTTGCCGCCGATCTCATGCGGGCTGGTGCGGGCCATCAGCGCCGACTGGATGCGGTGATCGATCGTGGCCTCCTTGCGGGCCTGCTGCTCGCGTTCTGACTGGATGGCCAACAACTCCTCGGTGTCGAGTCCGCTGAAATCAACGTCGGCCAATGTCGAGGTTGCGGCGCGGTGGCCGGCCAGCGCGGTCTGCACTGCCTCGCGGGTGTGGGCCAAGCCGACGTTCATGTATCGAACACTAGTTCGATACACTGACAAGAAATCGCAGTTTGGGACCGGTGTGGCCACAGTGGCCAAAGTTTCGATCATCGCGATTCGTAAATCTCGTCGGCGTCGTGGTGGCGCTTGCCGTGATTGCGTGTCATCGCAGTCCGAAGCCCGTCCCGTAGCGCTGCCGAAGGTGGTCCGGGCAGTCACGGTGCATCTGCTGAGTTCCCGGCGCTCGCTGGCTGAGCCGCGTTTGCCCGGACAGCAAGATCCATGTCTCAAGAGGCAGTCGCGCTGATACTGGGCATCGTGCACACAAGTCAGCGCAGGAGGAACGACAATCCGCCGCCACGGACCGGGAACAGCGAAACCGAGGTTCTCCGTGGGTTTCTCGATTACCTCCGCACATCGATCGCCGGGAAGGTCGACGGTGTGCCTGAGCCAATGGCCCGGTCGTCTCCGGTGCCGTCGGGCACAACGCTGCTCGGGGTGCTGAATCACCTGACCAACGTCGAACGCTGGATCTTCCTGGGTGAGGACGTCACCGACTGGCCTGCGACGTTCGCGGTCGGACCGTCGGACACCGTCGCCGATGTGGTGGCCCGCTACCGCGACACCGTCGAGCGCGCCAACGAGGTGCTCGACGGCTGTACCGACCTCGCGGCGCCTGTTCCCCGGCCGCATGCCGGACGGCCCGCGCCCAGCGTCCGTTGGGCCCTCACCCACATGATCGAAGAGACCGGCCGCCACGCGGGTCACGCCGACATTCTGCGCGAACTGATCGACGGCGCGACCGGCCGCTGAGCACGCTTCGGGTCGACCCGCATTCAGGCAGCGTCGAAGTTCGTCGTTAACGCTGCTAACGACCGGGCGTCGGCCTAATCTCGATGCGTGCGACTCGCTTGGCCGCTGACGGGGCGGTTGGAGGAGACCCGGCTGATCGACACCGCGCTGGATTCCATCGAACTGTCCGGCATCGTGATCTACGGGACTGCCGGGGTCGGCAAGAGCCGTATCGCCCGCGAAGCACTTTCGACAGCGGGCGCCGATGGCCGTGAAACACGCTGGGCGGTGGGCACATCAGCGGCTCAGACCCTTCCGCTGGGGACGTTCGCGCGGTGGGTGGGAACATCGGACGCCGACAGCGCGGCGCTGGTGGGCCGGGTGCTCGACGGCCTGACCTCCTCGTCCGACGGCCGGCCGGTGCTGGTCTGCGTCGACGACGCGCACCTGCTCGATGGTCTGTCAGGTTTCGTGTTGCAGCAGATCGTGCAACGTCGGGCCGCCAAGCTCCTGCTGACCGTGCGTACCGGTATGCCGATCCCGGCCGAGGTGCTGGCGGCATGTGATCGCGGCCGGTTCGAGCGGCTGGACCTGCAGCCGCTGTCCCGCGACGAATCGACGCAGTTGCTGATCGCCGCGCTCGGTGGACCCCTCGATACCGAAGCGGCGCAACGGTTGTGGCGGCTCACCCGGGGCAATGTGCTCTACCTGCGCAACATCGTCGAACAGGAGGTCGCTCAGGGGCGGCTTGCCCGCCGGGATGGGTGCTGGCGGTGGAGCGGTGACCCGGTGATGCCGCCCGGCTTGGTCGAACTGATCGAGACGAGGATCGGTGCACTGCCGCCGGAGGTGGGCGAAGTCGTCGATGTCCTGGCGGTCGCCGAGCCGATCCAACTGGAACCGCTCACTGCGATCACCGGCGCAGATTCAGTCGCTTCGGCCGAGATGCGGGGTCTGATCACCATCGATTCCGCCGACGAAGAGGTCCGCGTGGCGCACCCGCTGTATGCGGAGGTGCGACGTAATCGGGCACCGGGTTCCCGCTTGCGGCGGCTGCGGGGATTGGTCGCCACCGCCCTCGCGGAGGGGGAGGACCACGATGGGATGCCGGTGGTGGTCCGGCGGGCCACGCTGTTGCTCGACTCGGATCTGGCGCCCGATCCCGAGTTGCTGACCCGCGCAGCACAGGGCGCGGTGTGGTTGTCCGATCTGGCCCTGGCCGACCGACTGGCGCAGGGGGCGATCGCGGCCGGTGCGGGCACCGAAGCGAATTTCATTCGCGCCCATGCCTTGTCGTGGCTCAGCCGAGGCGAGGAGTCGAACGCTGAGCTCGACGCCATCGACACCTCCGAGCTCACCGACGACGGGCGGGCCCGGTTGGCGTTCCTGCGGGCGTCGAACATGCTGTGGTCGTTGGCCGACCCGACCGGCGCCAAGCGGTACATCGATGATGCGGCCGCGGACATCCCGGCGGGGTCCCGTGCCGCCATCGACGCGTTCTACGCGGTGTATTGGGCCGCGATGGGCGATCCTGGACGGGCCGCGACAGCTTCCGACGGACTGGATCTGGACGCGCTGCCCGCCATCGTCGGCGCCGTGACCGCATGGGCGGTGGCCGCGTCGGGTGGCGATGCCGGCCGCGCCGACGAGGCCGTCACGGCGGCCCACGTCGGTTACCGCATTACGGACAGCTCCTTCGACGCCGCGCACACCAGGTTCGTCATCGCCGATGCCCACATCGGGACGCTGTTGCTGGCCGGGCGGATCCGTGAGGCGGGTGAGCAGGCCGAGCAGTTGAGCCGCCGAGCCGCCGAGCGACCCGGCGCGGCACAACTGTTCGGAGCCGCACTGGCCGGCCGAGTTGCCGCTGCAGCCGGTGCCCTGGGCGCCGCGGCCGAACAGTTGGATCCGGCGGTCGAGATGATGCGGGCGGCGGGCGAGGCGAACGGGTTCAGCTACCGCTTTCACCTGCCTCGGGTCACGGCGCTGGCCATCCGCGGTCTGGCCGATGACGCGGCCCTGGCCGAACTCGACGAATACCGTCATGCCAGTTGGCGCTATCTGTCCTACGAGTACACGCTGGTGCGGTCGTGGATGGCCGCGACCCAAGGTGCGGTCTCGGAGGCCATCGAGATCGCGCATGCCGCGGCCGACGCCGCCGGTGCCAACGGGCAACTGGCGCCCGAGGTGTGGTGCCTGCAGATCGCAGCGCAGTTCGGCGACCATTCGCGCACACATCGGCTCGAAGAATTGACCGGGCTGGTCGAAGGGCCGCGGGTCGGGGCGGCCGTAGCGCTGTCCCGTGCCCTTTCCTGTGACGATGGAGACGGGTTGATCACGGTCTCAAGTGAATTCGAGGCTTTCGGTGATCTGGTGGCCGCGGCCGACGCGGCGGGATTGGCCGCCGTGGCCTTTCGCCGCAAAGCCATGCGTGGTTCGGCGATGGCCTCGGCGGCCCGCGCTGCGGAGCTGGCGCAGGCCTGTGGTGGTGCGGAGACCCCGGCGGTGCTCGCCGCCGCGGGACGCCTGCCGTTGACCGACCGCGAACGGGAGATAGCGATGCTGGTCGGTGCCGGGCTGTCGAGTCGGGCGATCGCCGACCGGTTGCGTCTATCGGTGCGCACGGTCGAGGGGCACATCTATCGCGCCATGGCGAAAACCGGGGTGTCCACGCGGGCCGGGTTGATCGCGCTGCTACCGCGACGGCACCGCTGATTCGAGTATCGGGTTACTCGCTCCGGTCCGGCTGGACCGTCGCATCCTGGATCGCATGGCCGATGAGGGCGAGATACGCGAACAGGCGCTGCGGGCACTGCCATTGCCGTATTCGCTGGCGTTGCGCTTGCGCGATGCCGGGGTGCCCCGAGAAGTGGTGAGCGAATATCTCAGCGTCGAGGAATCTGCACTCGACGGTTTCTACCGCATCGCCGAGGCCAAACTGGCGGCTGCCCTGCCGGCCCAGGGCTAGAGTTCCAACGCCTGGTAGGTGCGCCGCACGAATCGGGGTTGTGCCGTCTGCAGTTTCGCCAGCGAGGTGTTGCCACTGATGGCGGCGGCATCGACGCCCAGATTCGGGTGGTTCTGGATCAGGTAGATCAGGATGAGATCTGCCGAGGGGTCGGCCTGCCACCAGGTGCCGTAGGCGCCGGGCCAACTGAAAGTGCCCAGCCCACCTGGGCCGAACAGCTGTCGTGATTTCGCCGGATCCGTCACGACTGACAGATTCAACCCGAACCCACGGCCGACCCAGAACGGTGCACCGAGGAACTGGTACTGCTTCTGTTCGGGGGTGAGCCGGTCGGTGCGCATCAACCGAACCGATTCTTCGGAGAGCACTCGTACGCCGTCGACTGAGCCGCCGCCCAACAACATTCGGGCGAACTTGAGGTAGTCGTCGGCAGTGGAGAACAACCCTGCGCCACCCGTGCAGAACGGGGGATCGGTGATCGGGGCCGGCCCCATCACATCGTGGGTCAGCTTGTTGTCGGCGGTCAGCTGGTACATCGTGGCCGCGCGTCGCCGTCCGGCCGCGTCGACCGAGAACCCGGTGTCGGCCATGCCCAGCGGCTCGAAGATCCGCTCGGCGAGGACTTTCGACAGTGGCTTGTCTTCGATGCGGGACAACGCGATGCCCAGCACGTCGGTGGAGTGGCTGTAGGTGAGGCGCTCTCCGGGTTGATGTGCCAGCGGCAGCGCAGCCACCTCCGCCAGCCAGCGGTCCTGATCTTGACGCAGCGACAGCTTGCCGTATGCCGAGGCCAGCGGGCCCAGGACCGAGAACACATACGCCAGCCCACTGCGGTGGGTCATCAGATCGTCGAAGGTGATGGGGCGTCGCGCGGGTTCGGTGCGGTCCAGCGGGCCACGCGCCTCGCGCAGCACGCGCATGTCGGCCAACTCTGGCAGCCATTTGGTCACCGGCTCGTCCAGCGCGAGCTTGCCCTCTTCGACCAGCGCCATCGCCGCGGCGACGGTGACCGGCTTCGTCATGGAGGCGATCCGGAAAATGGTGTCTCGCTGCATCGGTAACCCGGCGTCGACGTCGCGGTGGCCCAGGGTGTTGACCTGGAGCACTTCGCCCGCCTGCCACACCAGCGTGACCGCACCGGCCAACAGCCCGGCGTCGATCGCCTCACGTATGGACGTCTGATTGCCGTCGAGGTTCATCCCGCCCAGCCTATCCAGCGGAGGCTTTCGGGCCGGCGCTGCCTCCCGGTGTCATCCACGGCGCCAGCGGCGGCGTGCCCTGACCACACTCGACCAGTCCTGATACCCGAGCCGTCGGGCGACCTCGTAGTGCGGAATGGTGCGCTCGCGCAGGAGATTGTCGGCGACGCTGCGGCGTACCTCGTCGAGTACCGCGCGGTAGGCCGTGCCTTCACGTTCGAGGTGCCGGCGCAACGTCCGTGGCGCGTAGTGCAAATGCTGCGCAACGTCTTCCAACGTGAGATCGAGCGAGGACTGATCCAGCAGATGTGCCCGCACCTGGGCGGCGACGCCGGTGTGGTGCAGCCGTTCGGCGCGGATGCGGTCGCAGTGGGCGACCATCAGATCGGTGGTGTGCGCGTTCGCCATCGGTGGCACGAGGTCGAGATAACCGGCGTCATAGACGATTTCGTTGCGACGACATCCGAAGCTCACCGGGACGCGGAAGTAGTCTCGGTAGACATCGACGCCGGCCTCCACAGACGGTGCCGGGAAGGCGAACCGGACCTCGCGCAACGGTACCGCGTCGAATTCGGGGAAGGTGTCGCGCTGGATCTGCATCACCGCGGTCAGATCCCGTTCGATCACCAACCGTCGGATGCCCTCGGGCATGTCATCTGCTTCGAATGCCAGAACGTAATGGTCGTCGTCGATCCGGGCCGTCATCGTCGAGAAGGCGAAGGTCAGCATGGCGTAGTAGAGACCTCGGTGGACGGTGTCGCGCACACTCGCCGAGGCAGCCAGGAGATAGCCCAGATAGCCGTACGCGGTCAGGTGGTAATGGTTGCCCAACTGCACTCCCAGCCCGGGACGATTGCCGGTCAGGGCAGCCAGGTTGCGGATCACCGCGAGTTCCTGGCTGGCCTCCACGACGGTGTCGACGTCGGTCAGTGAGCTGACGTCGAGATGCGAACCGGCCAGCAACGAGTCGGCCGGGACGCCGTGCGCCGCTGCCCACTCGCACATGATCGCTACCGAAACAGCCGTACGCGGGTGGTCCCAGGGGTCGGTCATGGCCGCTATGACCCGGTTGGTCGACTGCAGCACTGGGGAGCCGGGCAGCGGCCCCTGAACTGCGGTTTCAGGGTGGGCGGACATCATGACGGTCAGTTTTGCCGACTTGCTCAGCCCGGTCAACGAGTCCCGAGCCCGCCGAAGTGGCCGGAAATGTTGAGTTGTGGCCGGGACGGTCCTGTCGAAGGGCAGGCGTCAGCCCTACGGTTTCCGCATAGTGATGCACATCTCAGTTCAACCGGAACTGTGGCCGTTGACACGCGAGGAGAGGCTCTGGTGAAAGTGAAGGCTGCCGTCGTCGAGGATATCGGCGCGCCCTGGACGATCTGTGAGGTCGACCTCGGGGACCCCACTGCCGGCGAGGTCCAGGTGAAACTGGCCGCATCGGGTCTGTGCCACTCCGATGCGCACGTCGTCGCGGGCAGCAGTCCGGTGCCGTTCATGCCGGTTCTCGGCGGGCACGAGGGGGCGGGCGTCATCACCAAGGTCGGGCCCGGGGTGACCGGCCTGGCCGAGGGCGATCACGTGGTCCTGGCGTTCATCCCGGCCTGCGGCACCTGCCCGTCGTGCGCCACCGGCTTGCAGAACCTCTGCGACGAGGGAGCCGGCCTGCTGACCGGACAGGCGGTTTCCGACAAGACGTATCGGGTGACCCGCGACGGCCAACCGGTCATCCAGATGTGCCTGCTCGGTACCTTCGCGCCGTACGTCACCGTGAGTCAGGCGTCAGTCGTCAAGATCGAGAAGGACATACCGCTGGAGGTGGCCGCCCTGCTGGGTTGCGGTGTCTCCACCGGGTGGGGCTCGGCGACCGAGATCGGTGACACCCGCCCGGGTGACACGGTCGTGGTGATCGGTATCGGCGGCGTCGGCATCAACGCCGTGCAAGGGGCCAAGTTCGCGGGTGCGCGCTTCGTCGTGGCGATAGACCCGGTCGAATTCAAGCGGAACAAGGCGCTTGAATTCGGTGCCACCCACACCTTCGCCTCCGTGGCGGACGCTGCGGCCGAACTGCCCGACCTCACGTGGGGAAAGCTGGCCCAGGTCTCGATCATCACCGTCGGTGAGATCAAGGGCGAACACATTCAGCAGGCGTTGAGCCTGACCGGCAAGGGCGGCCAGGTGATCGTCACCGGCATGGGCGATTTCACCCAGTCGACCGTCGACCTCAACCTGTTCGAGCTGACTTTGCTGCAGAAGCGGGTCCAAGGCGCGGTATTCGGCGGCGTCGGCCCCCGCAACCAGATCCCCAAGCTGCTCGATCTCTACCGCTCCGGGAATCTCAAGCTCGACGAGCTCGTCTCCACGCGGTATCGCCTGGAGGACATCAATCAAGGCTACCGGGACATGTTCGACGGCAAGAACCTTCGCGGTCTGGTCGTCTACTCAGACGCCGACTACTGAAACCGACAAGGGGGCAACAAATGCAGAACCAAGACTGCAATTACGTGAATGGCAAGTGGGCGGTTTCCAGCGGAACCACGCGTATACCCGTCATCAATCCGGCGAACGACGAAGTGATCGCCGAGGTGGTGGCGGGCACCGCAGCCGATGTCGACGCCGCCGTCGCTTCGGCCCGGGCCGCCTTCCCAGCATGGTCGGCGACGCCGCCCGGCGAACGGGCCGATTACCTCACCGCGATCGCCGGCAAGCTGGCCGAGCGCTCCGAGGACCTGGCCCGCACCATCTCTGCCGAAATGGGTTGTCCCATCTCGATTTCCCGGGCGATCCAGCTCGGGTTACCGCTCAACAGCTTCGCCGAGGCCGCCAACATCGTGCGCGGGTACGAGTTCGAGAGCGAGTACCGGGGCTCGACGATCGTGCGGGAGCCCTTCGGTGTGCTGGGCGCCATCACGCCCTGGAACTATCCGCTGCACCAGATCGCGCTGAAGGTGGCCTACGGTCTGGCCGCCGGGAACACCGTCGTCGTCAAGCCCAGCGAGGTCACGCCGCTGTGTGCGCTGGGTCTGGCCCAGATCATTGACGAGATCGGCCTTCCCCCAGGGGTGTTCAACCTGGTGTTCGGCACCGGTCCGGATGTCGGAGAGGCGATCGCCGGCCACGACGACGTCGACATCGTCAGTTTCACCGGGTCCACACGAGCCGGCCGGCGCGTGCAGGAGGTCGCTGCCCGCACCGTCAAGCGAGTCTCGCTCGAGCTCGGAGGCAAGAGCCCGAACATCGTCCTCGACGACGCCGACCTGGAAACGGTGGTACCCGCATCGGTCAAGACCATGATGCTCAACTCCGGGCAGACCTGTTCGGCACTGACCCGCATGATCGTGCCGCGCGCCAAGCTGGCCGAGGTGGAGGCACTCGCGAAGGCGACAGCTGACGCGTTGCCGGTGGGCGACCCCACCGACGAAGGGACCGCGCTGGGCCCGCTGTCGTCGCGGGCACAACAAGAGCGGGTGTTCGGCTACATCCGTACGGCGGTGGCCGAAGGAGCGCGTCTGGTCACCGGCGGGGACACCGAAACCGACGCGCCCGGTGCCTTCGTGCGGCCGACGGTGTTCTCCGATGTCACCGAGGACATGACGATCCACCGGGAGGAGGTCTTCGGGCCTGTTCTCGCGATCGAAGCCTACGACTCCGACGACGATGCAGTCCGGATCGCCAACGCCACGGATTACGGTCTGGCCGGGGCGGTCTGGTCTTCCTCAACCGAGCGGGCCGAGAAGGTCGCGCGCCGTATCCGGGCCGGCCAAGTGCAGGTCAATGCGGGCGCCTTCAACGCCAACGCACCCTTCGGCGGATACAAACAATCCGGAAACGGGCGCGAAGCCGGTGTGTACGGGCTCGAGGAATTCCTCGAGATCAAGTCGATTCAGCGGTGAGCTGAGGGCGGAAGGAGACCACATCATGCCGCTGGATCCGGTGACCCAGGCGCTGCTGGCACAACTTGCCGAGACGCGCGATCCACCGATGCACGAAGGCACGCCTGCGATGGCGCGGATGGCCGGACCGATCTTCGCCGGCATGAGCGGGCGCGGACCCGAGGTGGCCGCGGTGCACAACCGCAAACTCGAGGCGCAGGACGGCGGAACCTTCCGGATTCGCGTTCTGGTCCCCGAAGGCGAATCCCGTTCGGTGATCGTGTACTTCCACGGGGGCGGTTGGGTGATCGGGGACATCGATCTGCAGTACGACCATCTCGGGCGGCACCTGGCGAACCTCACCAGCTCCACTGTGGTCCTGGTGAACTATCGCAAGGCACCCGAGCATCGGTTCCCGACTGCATTGCAGGACAGTTGGGCCGGGTTGCTCTGGGCGGCAGCGCATTCCGCAGAATTCGCGGCGCCTGAGGTCCCGCTGATCGTGGCGGGGGACAGTGCCGGGGGCAACATCGCGGCGGTGATGGCGCGGTGGGCGCGCGACCGGCAAGGGCCGCGGATCGACTACCAGGCCCTGATCTACCCGGTCACCGACTGCGACTTCGATCGACCGTCGTACGTGGCGCCCGAAAATCAGCTGATGCTGAGCCGGGACACCATGATCTGGTTCTGGGGGCACTATCTTCCCGACCGCGCCGCGCGGACCGATCCGGACGCCTCCCCGTTGCGGGCGCCCAGCCTGGCGGGGTTGCCACCCGCGTTGGTCTATGTCGCCGAGTACGACCCCCTTCACGACGAGGGTGTCGCCTATGCCGGGGCATTGGCGGAGGCCGGGGTGAGCGTGACGCTCGAGGAGGCAGCGGGCCAGATGCACGGGTACTTCCAGATGGCCAACATCCTGCCCGGGTACCACACCGGAATCTCGTTGGTTGCCAATCACATCGGTGCGTTCATCGATACCCATCGACGCAATCGAAAGGCGGTCTGAGCGGTGGCCGACCATGATGTGGTCATCATCGGAGCCGGATTCGCCGGCCTCTACCAGCTCTACAAGTTGCGTGAACTCGGATTCGACACGCGCATCCTGGAGGCCGGCCCGGAGGTGGGCGGTACCTGGTACTGGAACCGCTATCCGGGCGCTCGTTGTGACATCGAATCGATTGAATACTCCTACTCGTCCGACCCCGATCTGCAGCAGTCGTGGAACTGGACCGAGCGCTACGCCGCTCAACCCGAATTGCTGGCCTACGCCAAGCATGTCGCCGACCGCTACCACCTCCGCCGCGATATCGACTTCGATACCCGGGTCGTCGCAATGGACTTCGATGACGCCACCACCGAGTGGACCGTCACCACCGAGTCCGGTGACCGTGTCACGGCGAACTTCGTGATCGCGGCGACCGGATGCCTGTCCAAACCGCTGGTGCCCTTGTTCGAGGGGCTCGACGACTTCGCCGGTGACGTGCTGTGGACGTGGGACTGGCCCACGCAAGGAGTGGATCTGACCGGCAAGCGGGTAGCCGTTGTGGGAACGGGTTCGTCTGGCGTACAGACGATTACCGCAATCGCACCGGTGGTCGCGGCGCTGACGGTGTTCCAGCGCACCCCGCCGTACGCGGTTCCCGCCCAGAACCGTCCGATCGACGATGAGTTGGCCGAGGTCAAACGACACTACCCGCAGTTCCGGGAGATCAGTCGGCTGACGCGGGGTGGCGCGCAGTGTGGCGAAGGCGCCGATCTGCCGCCGTTCTTCGGCGACCTTGACGGCGACGCCAGCCGTGCCGAGCTGTCCAGGCGCTGGGACGACGGTGGACTGTGCTTCCAGCAGTCGTTCTACGACCTGCTGCTCGATCCGGAAGCCAACGAGACCGCCGCCGAATACGTTCGCGACCGGATCCGGCGGAAGGTCAGCGATCCCGAGCTTGCCGAGAAGCTGACCCCGCGCAGTTACCCGATCGCCGCGAAGCGACTCTGCGTGGACACCGGGTACTACGAGGTCTACAACCAGGAGAACGTGACGCTGGTCGACCTCAACGAGCAACCGCTGCACCGGATCACCGCGCGCGGCATTCTCGCCGGGGACACCGAGCACGAATTCGATGTGATCGTGCTGGCCACCGGGTTCGACGCGATGACCGGCGCGTTGAACGCGATCGACATCCGTGCCGTCGACCGCCACGGCGTCACCCGCGGGCTGCGCGACAAGTGGGCCGACGGGCCGCGGACCTATCTGGGATTGATGTCGGCGGGTTTCCCGAACCTGTTCACCGTCACCGGGCCGCAGAGCCCATCGGTGCTGTCCAACATGCTCACCTCGATCGAGTACCACGTCGAGTGGATCAGCGCGGCGCTGCTGCACTTGCGCGAACAGGGGCTGCACCGCATGGAGGCGGCTCCCGACGCCGAGGACAACTGGGTCAACATCACCAACGACACGGCCGATCTGACTCTCCTGCCGCAAGCGGCGTCGTGGTACATGGGTGCCAACGTGCCGGGCAAGCGGCGGGTGTTCCTGCCTTTCGTCGCCGGCGTCGGCATCTACAAACAGATCGGTGACGGGGTGGCCGTCGCGGGCTATCACGGATTCGAGATGGCCTGATCCGTTGGGTGGGTGATACTTCTCTGGCGAAATTCACGGCGTGAGAAGAGACAGATGACCCAGCAGGAACAGGTCGCGGGCGAGCCGAGCCACGCGCCCAACCCCATGCGGCGCGTGGCGTTCGCCAGCTTCGTCGGCACGGCGATCGAGTTCTACGACTTCTACATCTACGGCACCGCCGCAGCCCTGATCTTTCCCCACGTGTTCTTCCCGAACATGGGTCCCACGATGGCGACCGTCTCCTCGCTCGGCACGTTCGCGGTCGCGTTCTTGTCCCGTCCGATCGGAGCCGCGGTGTTCGGGCACTTCGGAGATCGACTGGGACGCAAGAAAACCCTCATCGCGACGTTGTTGATCATGGGTCTGTCGACCGTCTGCGTCGGAATGGTGCCCAGCGCGGCGGCCATCGGCGTCGCCGCGCCGATCATCCTCCTGATCCTGCGGTTGCTGCAGGGCTTCGCCGTCGGTGGGGAATGGGCTGGATCGGCACTGCTGAGCGCCGAGTACGCGCCCGTCGGCAAGCGCGGCATGTACGGGATGTTCACCCAGCTCGGTGCCGGCGCCGGGCTTGCCGTGAGCAATCTCGTGGTCTTCATCGTCAGCCTGACCATCGGCGAGAAGAGCGCGGTCTTTCTGGAATGGGCCTGGCGGTTGCCGTTCCTGTTCAGTGCGGTACTGCTGGTCGTGGCGCTCTATGTTCGGCTGAGCATCGACGAGACGCCCGTCTTCGCCCGCGAGCAGGTGGCCGGTGGCGTGCCCAAGGCGCCGCTGAGTGAACTGTTCCGCACCCAGACCCGCCAGGTGGCGCTCGCCGCGGGCTGCATGGTGGGCATCTTCACGATGAGCTTCCTCGGCGGCACCTATCTGATGAGCTACGCCAGCACCCGCATCGGGCATCCGCGCAGCCTGATCCTCGGCGTGGGTGTGCTCGCCGGTGTCGCCTTGATGGCCTTCTCGGCGATCTCGGCCGTGTTGTGCGACCGGTACGGCAGGCGGCGTGTCATTCTCGCCGGCTTCGCACTCGCGTTGCCGTGGGCGTTCCTGGTGATGCCGATGATCGATACCGGATCGCCGGTGGCCTTCGCGTTGGCGATCGCCGGTATCTTCTGCATCTTCGGCCTGTCCTACGGACCCATCGGGTCCTTTCTGCCTGAGATCTTCGCCACCCGCTATCGCTACACCGGCGCGGGTCTGTCGTTCAATCTGGCCGGCATCGTCGGCGGGGCGGTTCCGCCGTTGGTCGCCGGAATTCTGGTGGCCACGCTGGGGAGCTGGGCCGTTGGGGCGATGATGGCGGTGTTCGTCGTTGTCAGCATCATCTCGACCGTGCTGCTGCCGGAGACAAAGGGAACCGAATTGGACGCCGTCGTGAGTGCCTCTGCGCGGTGACTGTGGCAGGCCGCAGGTTTGCGGCCTGCTAAGCTGCCTGGCAGTTCGACGTCCTTTAACGATCCGTCCAGAGAGGCGGAGAAGGAGGTCAGAGTCGCCTCATGGGCTCTTCAGGTACCGACCGGGAATTGTTGTCCGCGGCCGATGTCGGCCGCACCATCTCTCGGATCGCCCATCAGATCATCGAGAAGACCGCGCTGGACGATCCTGCCGAGCGCGAGCGGGTCGTCCTTCTGGGCATCCCGACCCGCGGTGTGACACTCGCCAAGCGCTTGGCCGCCAAGATCAACGAGTTCGCGGATGTGGCGTTGCCGGTCGGAGCGCTGGACATCACGCTCTACCGCGATGACCTCAACTTCAAGCCGCCGCGACCGCTGGCGGCCACGTCGATCCCGCCCGGCGGCATCGACGACGCGGTGGTGATCCTCGTCGACGATGTCCTGTACTCGGGACGCTCGGTCCGCTCGGCGCTGGACGCGCTGCGCGACATCGGCCGCCCGCGGGTGGTGCAACTGGCCGTGCTGGTCGACCGTGGGCATCGTGAGCTTCCGGTCCGCGCCGATTACGTCGGAAAGAACGTGCCGACCTCACGCACCGAAAGCGTTCATGTGCTCTTGTCCGAGGACGACGACCGTGACGGAGTGGTGATTTCGAAATGACGACACGTCATCTCCTGTCAGCTGCGGATCTCACCCGTGATGACGCGACGGCGATCCTCGACGATGCCGACCGGTTCCGCGAGGCGCTGCTGGGCCGCGAGGTCAAGAAGCTGCCCACGCTGCGCGGCCGCACCGTCATCACCATGTTCTACGAGAACTCCACCCGCACCCGGGTGTCGTTCGAGGTCGCGGGGAAGTGGATGAGCGCCGACGTGATCAACGTCAGCTCGTCGGGATCCTCGGTGGTCAAAGGGGAGTCGCTGCGCGACACGGCGCTGACCCTGCGCGCCGCCGGAGCCGATGCGCTCATCATCCGCCACCCCGCCTCGGGGGCGGCACAACAGCTCGCGGAGTGGACCGCCGAGGAGGGCGGCGCGGGCCCCAGCGTCATCAACGCCGGCGACGGTACCCATGAACACCCCACCCAGGCCCTGCTCGACGCCTTGACCATCCGGCAGCGACTCGGCTCCATCGAGGGCAAACGGGTGGTGATCGTCGGCGACGTGCTGCACAGCCGGGTAGCCAGGTCGAACGTCTCGCTGCTGGCCACCCTGGGCGCCGAGGTGGTGCTGGTGGCGCCCCCCACGCTGCTGCCCGTTGGGGTGTCGGGGTGGCCGGTCACGATTTCGCATGACCTGGATGCCGAGTTGCCCGCCGCCGATGCGGTGCTGATGCTGCGCGTTCAGGCCGAGCGGATGAACGGTGCGTTCTTCCCGTCCGCCCGCGAATACTCAGTGCGCTACGGGCTGTCGGAGAAGCGTCAGGCCATGCTGCCCGGCCATGCCGTGGTGCTGCATCCGGGGCCGATGCTACGCGGCATGGAGATCGCGTTCCCGGTGGCCGATTCCTCGCAATCAGCTGTTCTGCAACAGGTTTCAAATGGTGTCCACGTGCGGATGGCCGTGCTGTTCCATCTGCTCGTTGGCGCGGATCGGGAGGCGATCAGCGTATGACGAAACACAGCGCAGGCTCGAATCCGCCGATCCTGATCCGCGGCGTCCGTCTCTACGGTGAAGGCGACGCGCTCGACGTGTTGATCGCCGACGGGCAGATCGCCGAGATCGGTTCTGACCTCACGGCTCCCGAGGGTGCCGAGGTGATCGACGCCACTGGCCAGGTGCTGCTGCCAGGCTTCGTCGACCTGCACACCCACCTGCGCGAGCCGGGCCGTGAATATGCCGAGGACATCGAAACCGGTTCGGCGGCAGCGGCTCTGGGTGGATACACCGCGGTGTTCGCGATGGCCAACACCGACCCGGTCGCCGACTCCGCGGTGGTCACCGACCACGTGTGGAACCGCGGTCAGCAGGTCGGCCTGGTGGACGTGCATCCGGTCGGCGCGGTGACCGTGGGCCTGGAAGGCAAGCAGCTCACCGAGATGGGCCTGATGGCAGACAGCGTCGGCCAGGTCCGGATGTTCTCCGACGACGGCCTGTGCGTGCACGATCCGCTGGTCATGCGACGGGCGCTGGAGTACGCCACCGGCCTCGGGGTTCTCATCGCCCAGCACGCCGAAGAACCGCGGCTGACCGTCGGCGCCGTCGCCCATGAGGGACCCAACGCGGCTCAGCTCGGACTCGCGGGCTGGCCTCGCTCGGCCGAGGAATCGATCGTCGCTCGTGACGCGATCCTGGCCCGCGATGCCGGCGCCCGGGTGCACATCTGCCACGCCTCCACTGCCGGCACCGTGGAATTGCTCAAATGGGCCAAGGCGCAGGGTATCTCGATCACCGCCGAGGTGACCCCGCACCACCTGCTGCTCGACGATGGCAGGCTGGCCAGCTACGACGGGCGCAACCGCGTCAATCCGCCGTTGCGGGAAGCCAGTGACGCCCAAGCGCTGCGTCAGGCGTTGGCCGACGGAGTCATCGACTGTGTCGCCACCGACCACGCGCCGCACGCCGAGCACGAGAAGTGCTGTGAATTCTCGGTTGCCCGGCCGGGCATGCTCGGTCTGCAAACCGCGCTGTCGGTGGTGGCCGAAACCATGGTGCGCCCCGGCCTGCTGACCTGGCGCGGTGTTGCCAAGGTGATGAGCGAGGCGCCCGCGGCCATCGTCGGCCTGCCAGATCAGGGCCGGCCGCTGGAAGTGGGGGAGCCGGCCAATCTCACGGTGATCGATCCCGACGCGACCTGGACGGTCGAAGGCGATGCGCTGGCCAGTCGGTCGGACAACACGCCGTTCGAATCGATGACGCTGCCGGCGGCGGTCACCGTGACGTTGTTGCGGGGCCGGATCACCGCGCTCGACGGTAAGGCGGCTGCGGCCAGGCCCTGGGGTTCGGCACCGTGAACACTCCCACGCTGATCGCGTCGCTGGTGCTGGCGGCACTACTGGCCGTGCTGATCGCGTTCCTGATCCGCCAGATGATGCGCGGCTGGTTGCATCGTGCGCAGCGGCAGGCCGAGCTGATCGGCACCCTGCCGCCGCTGCCCGACACCGTCAGTGCAGCGAGCATCCCTCCCATGAAGGGCATGTATGTCGGCAGCACGGTGGTTCCGCACTGGAACGACAAGGTGGCCGCCGGGGATCTGGGGTTTCGGACCAAAGCGGTGCTCACCCGCTATCCCGAGGGAATCATGATGCAACGCAGCGGTGCCGGGCCGATCTGGATTCCGGCCGGGTCGGTCACCGCGATCCGGACCGAACGAGGAATCGCCGGCAAGGCACTGACTTACGACGGAATTCTGGCCATCAGGTGGCGGCTGCCCTCGGGCACCGAGATCGACACCGGATTCCGCGCTGACAATCGCGCAGAGTACGACCGCTGGCTGGAGGAAGAAAAATGACTAACAACACGAAAAACAAGGCGGTTCTGGTACTCGAGGACGGGCGCGTTTTCACCGGCACCACATTCGGTGCGGTCGGCCAGACCCTCGGTGAGGCAGTGTTCTCCACCGGCATGTCCGGCTATCAGGAAACCCTGACCGATCCCAGCTACCACGGTCAGATCGTGGTCGCCACGGCGCCGCAGATCGGTAACACCGGCTGGAACGCCGAGGACGGCGAAAGCCGCGACGACAAGATCTGGGTGGCCGGCTATGCCGTGCGCGACCCGTCGCCGCGCGCGTCGAACTGGCGTGCCAGCGGAACCCTCGACGACGAATTGGCGCGGCAGGGCATCGTGGGCATCGCCGGAATCGACACCCGGGCCGTGGTGCGCCACCTGCGTACCCGCGGGTCGATGAAGGCCGGGGTGTTCTCCGGAGAAGCATTGGCGTCGACAGACGAGTTGGTGGCCCGGGTGCTCGACCAGCCCTCGATGCTGGGCGCGGATCTGGCGGGTGAGGTCAGTACTGCAGGCTCCTACATCGTGGAACCCCAAGGTGATCACCGGTTCACGGTCGCGGCGGTGGACCTGGGGATCAAGACCAACACCCCGCGCAACTTCGCCCGGCGCGGGATCCGCAGCCACGTGCTGCCGTCGTCGGCGACCTTCGACCAGATCGCCGACCTGAAACCCGACGGGGTGTTCCTGTCCAACGGTCCCGGCGATCCGGCCACCGCAGACCACATCGTCGCGGTGACCCGGGAAGTGCTCGGTGCGGGAATCCCGTTGTTCGGCATCTGTTTCGGCAATCAGATCCTCGGGCGGGCGCTGGGCCGGTCCACCTACAAGATGGTGTTCGGCCACCGCGGTATCAACATCCCGGTGATCGACCACGTCACCGGCCGGGTGGCGATCACCGCGCAGAACCACGGCTTCGCCCTGGAGGGCGAGGCGGGGGAGCGGTTCGACACTCCGTTCGGCACAGCCGAGGTCAGTCACACCTGCGCCAATGACGGTGTGGTGGAAGGGATTCGGTTGGCCGACGGCCGTGCGTTCTCAGTCCAGTACCACCCGGAGGCCGCGGCCGGACCACACGACGCGGAATACCTGTTCGACCAGTTCGTCGACCTGATGGCAGGAGAGAAGTAGATGCCACGTCGCTCTGACCTCAACCATGTCCTGGTGATCGGATCCGGCCCGATCGTCATCGGCCAGGCCTGCGAATTCGACTACTCGGGCACCCAGGCCTGCCGGGTGCTGCGTTCCGAGGGCATCCAGGTCAGCCTGGTCAACTCGAACCCGGCGACGATCATGACCGATCCCGAGTATGCCGACAACACCTACGTCGAGCCGATCACCTGGGAGTTCGTCGAGAAGGTCATCGTCCAGCAGGCCGAGCGCGGCAACAAGATCGACGCCGTGCTGGCCACCCTGGGCGGCCAGACCGCGCTGAACACCGCGGTGGCCCTGCACGACAACGGTGTGCTGGAGAAGTACGGGGTCGAGCTCATCGGCGCCGACTTCGAGGCCATCCAGCGTGGCGAGGACCGACAGAAGTTCAAGGACATCGTCGCGAAGGTGGGCGGTGAATCCGCCCGCAGCCGCGTGTGTTTCACCATGGACGAGGTCCGTGAGACCGTCGCCGACCTGGGCCTGCCCGTGGTGGTTCGCCCGTCGTTCACCATGGGCGGGCTGGGTTCGGGCATGGCCTACTCGACCGAGGACGTCGAGCGGATGGCCGGTGACGGACTGGCCGCGTCGCCGTCGGCGAACGTCCTCATCGAGGAATCCATCTACGGCTGGAAGGAATACGAGCTCGAGCTGATGCGCGACGGCCGCGACAACGTCGTGGTGGTGTGCTCGATCGAGAACGTCGACCCGATGGGCGTGCACACCGGTGATTCGGTGACCGTGGCGCCGGCGATGACCCTGACCGACCGCGAATATCAGAAGATGCGTGATCTGGGGATCGCGATCCTGCGCGAGGTGGGGGTGGACACCGGCGGCTGCAACATCCAGTTCGCGATCGACCCGCGCGACGGCCGGCTGATCGTCATCGAGATGAACCCGCGCGTGTCACGGTCCTCGGCGCTGGCGTCGAAGGCCACGGGCTTCCCGATCGCCAAGATCGCGGCCAAGCTGGCCATCGGCTACACGCTCGACGAGATCCTCAACGACATCACCAAGGAAACCCCGGCCTGCTTCGAGCCCACGCTCGACTACGTGGTGGTCAAAGCCCCCCGGTTCGCATTCGAGAAGTTCCCGGGTGCCGATGCCACGCTGACCACCACGATGAAGTCGGTCGGTGAGGCGATGTCGTTGGGCCGCAACTTCATCGAGGCCCTCGGCAAGGTGATGCGCTCGCTGGAGACCACCCGGGCCGGGTTCTGGACGGGACCGGACCCGGACGTGACGGTCGAGCAGTTGCTCACCGGCCTGCGCACGCCGGTGGACGGCCGGCTCTACGACATCGAGCACGCGTTGCGTCTGGGTGCCAGTGTCGAGCAGGTGGCCGAGGCCTCCGGCGTGGACCCTTGGTTCGTCGAGCAGATCGCCGGCCTGGTGGCACTGCGCGTCGAGCTGCTGGAAGCGCCGGTCCTTGATGCCGAGCTGCTGCGGCGGGCCAAGCACAGCGGGCTCTCTGATCGCCAGATCGCCGCGCTGCGACCGGAATTGGCCGGTGAGTCTGGCGTGCACGCGCTGCGCCGCCGGCTCGGTGTCCACCCGGTGTACAAGACCGTCGACACCTGCGCCGCCGAGTTCGACGCCAAGACGCCGTACCACTACAGCAGCTACGAGCTCGATCCCGCCGCCGAGACCGAGGTGGCCCCGCAGACCGAGAAGCCGAAGGTGCTGATCCTGGGGTCGGGGCCGAACCGCATCGGGCAGGGCATCGAATTCGACTACAGCTGTGTGCATGCCGCGACGACACTGAGTGCGGTCGGGTTCGAAACCGTGATGGTCAATTGCAACCCCGAGACGGTGTCGACCGACTACGACACCGCCGACCGGTTGTACTTCGAGCCCCTCACCTTCGAGGACGTGCTGGAGGTCTACTACGCCGAGAACGCCTCGGGCAAGGGTGAGGACGGGACCGGGCCAGGCGTCGTCGGAGTGATCGTTCAGCTCGGCGGCCAGACCCCGCTGGGCCTGGCCAAGCGCCTCGAAGACGCCGGGGTCCCGATCGTGGGCACCGGTCCCGATGCCATCGACCTCGCTGAGGACCGTGGGCTTTTCGGGGAGGTTCTGGTCAGCGCCGGTCTGCCCGCGCCGCGGTTCGGCACCGCCACCAGCTTCGAGCAGGCCCGGCGGATCGCCTCCGACATCGGCTACCCCGTGCTGGTTCGCCCCTCGTACGTGTTGGGCGGTCGCGGCATGGAAATCGTCTACGACGAAGCGACCCTGGAGGGCTACATCGCCCGCGCCACCCAGCTGTCCCCGGAACACCCGGTGCTGGTCGACCGGTTCCTCGAAGACGCGATCGAGATCGACGTCGACGCGCTGAGCGACGGCAACGAGGTGTACATCGGCGGCATCATGGAGCACATCGAGGAGGCCGGTATCCACTCCGGCGATTCCGCGTGCGCGTTGCCCCCGGTGACCTTGGGCCGCAGCGACATCGAAGCGGTGCGTCGCGCCACCGAGTCCATCGCCCGTGGCATCGGTGTGGTCGGCTTGCTCAACGTCCAGTACGCGCTCAAGGACGACGTGCTCTATGTGCTGGAAGCCAACCCGCGCGCCAGCCGTACGGTGCCGTTCGTCTCCAAGGCCACCGCGGTGCCGCTGGCCAAGGCCTGTGCCCGGGTGATGCTGGGCGCCACCATCGCCGAGTTGCGCACGGAAGGCCTGCTGAACAAGGACGGCGACGGGGCCACCATCGCCCGCAACGCTCCGGTGGCGGTCAAGGAAGCCGTTCTGCCGTTCCACCGCTTCCGCCGGGCCGACGGTGCCCAGGTGGACTCGCTGCTGGGACCGGAGATGAAGTCCACCGGCGAGGTGATGGGCATCGACCACGACTTCGGCACGGCGTTCGCCAAGAGCCAGACCGCGGCCTACGGTTCGCTGCCGGCCGAGGGCGCCGTCTTCGTGTCGGTGGCCAACCGTGACAAGCGCTCGCTGGTATTCCCGGTCAAGCGCCTGGCCGATCTCGGATTCCGGGTGCTGGCCACCGAAGGTACCGCAGAGATGTTGCGCCGCAACGGAATTCCCTGTGACGAGGTGCGCAAGCACTCAGAGCAACCCAGTGGAGACGGCGACCGGCCCTCGGCGGTCGAGGTCATCAAGGCCGGCGAGGTCGACATGGTGATCAACACGCCCTATGGAAATTCCGGGCCGCGTGTCGACGGCTACGAGATTCGTTCGGCCGCAGTGTCGATGAACATCCCCTGTGTGACCACGGTGCAGGGCGCCTCCGCGGCGGTGCAGGGCATCGAGGCACGGATCCGCGGTGACATCGGCGTGATGTCACTGCAGGAACTGCACAGCGAACTGGAATCGCGCTGACGATGGACGCCTTCGGGAAGCGGTTGACCGACGCGGTGTCGCAGCGGGGGCCGCTGTGTCCCGGCATCGATCCCCATCCCGAGCTGCTGCGGGCCTGGGGGCTTTCCACCGACGCCGACGGGCTGGCCGCGTTCAGCGACATCTGCGTGACGGCATTCGCCGGGTTCTCGATGGTCAAGCCTCAGGTGGCGTTCTTCGAGGCGCACGGGTCAGCGGGTTTCGCGGTGCTGGAGCGCACGACGGCCGCCTTGCGGGAGGCCGGGGTACTGGTGCTGGCCGACGCCAAACGCGGGGACATCGGCTCGACCATGGCCGCCTATGCCGCGGCCTGGGCCGGTGACTCACCGTTGGCGGCGGACGCGGTGACCGCATCGCCGTATCTGGGCTTCGGGTCGCTGCAGCCCCTGCTGGACGTCGCCGCGGCAAACGGCCGGGGGGTGTTCGTGCTGGCAGCGACCTCCAACCCGGAGGGCGCGACGGTGCAGCGTGCCATGGCCGGGCCGCGCACCGTGGCGCAGTCCGTCGTCGATGAGGTGGCCGCAGTGAACCAGGCGGCCGGTGAGCCGACCGGTTCGGTCGGTGTGGTGGTCGGGGCGACGGTGACCGACCTGCCCGATCTCAGTGCGCTCTGCGGCCCGGTGTTGGTGCCCGGAGTCGGCGCCCAGGGCGGACGTGCCGATGCACTCGGCGACTTCGGCGGTGCCCGGCTGGTGCTGCCAACGGTGTCGCGTGAGGTGTTGCGGGCCGGGCCTGCGGTGGCTGATCTGCGTGCGGCCGCCGAGCGCTTGCGCGACGAAGTCGCATATCTCGCCTGACGTCGCCCAGCTGGGCGTCTAGGGCCGTTTCGTCGTGCCCTGGGCCGATTTCCACACCAGGGTCGCGGTCGCGCTCAATCGCGACCCAGTCGTGGCAGGCGACGACCGGGCCGAGAAGCGGCCGAGCACAGGTGGTTTGGTCAGCTCGCGGTCAGATCGGTTGCGGTGCAGCCGGTCACAGCGGGATCCAGATACCGAAGAACCAGAAACCCCACGCGTTGTAGCCCGGATCGAAAATGGGTGTCACCCAGCTGCCGTTGTAGTTGAACGGCTGGTGGTCGAACCGGCCTTGGTCCATGCCGCGCCAGGCCAGCTCCGGGGGCGGCGGGCCCCAGTGCCGGCCATGGTCATCTGGTCCGCCTGGACCTCGGTCACCCGGGCGCCCCGGCCCTGGCCCACCCGGTCCGCCCGGTCCGCCCGGCCAGCCGGGCCCGTCAGGACCACCACCAGGCCCACCATGGCCACGTTCGGGCCCTCCTGCGCCTCCTGAGCCACCGGGACGACCGGGTCCACCTGGTCCTCCCGGCCCGGGTCCACCGGGCCCCTGGCAGTTGCCGAAGCCACACGGTGGGCCCGGCTGGGCCGCTGCCGTGCCGGCTCCCGCGGCCAGAGCGCCCGTGCCGAGCGCTATGGAGAGAGCAGAAGCGCAGGTCAAACGCTTGAAGTTCATGTCCAGCTTCCCTTCGGGGGTCACGGATACCCGACCGGCGGAGGCTATTTAGCCAAGCTGTGTAATCGCTTTGTGGCAATTAGGCGTGGGCTGGGCACCGTCAGCCGCACGCGCCTGACGTGCGCGTCACGGCTTCCGACACGCCCGACACGCCATGACCAGCGAAAATTTTCTCGAATACCCGGCGGTAACCAGGTGTGGGTACGGCCGAACCGGTGCTCGACGTATGAGTAGTTAGCTGGGGGCCACCCGAAAACCATTGACTTGCAGGAATATCCGGCCCGATGGGGGCGTGCCGACGATGCTGGATGGCGTTTTCGGGTGCGAACCGGTTGTCGCGTGCGCGCACTACACGCTGGGCTTTTAGCGTCGTAACCAGGGGGTGGCGTTCGCTTTCGTCAGCCAGCGTGGGTAGGTTCGTCGTCGCTGGCTGGTTTGCACTCCAGCCGTAAAAAACAAGAGATGGCCGAAGAAGAATCGCCAGGAGACGGAGGAACCCGTGGCCCTTCCCCAGTTGACCGACGAACAGCGCGCGGCAGCGTTGGAGAAGGCTGCCGCCGCACGTCGAGCGCGAGCCGAGCTCAAAGATCGACTCAAGCGCGGCGGCACCAACCTCAAGCAGGTGCTCACCGACGCCGAGACCGATGAGGTCTTGGGCAAGATGAAGGTTTCCGCGCTGCTGGAGGCCCTGCCCAAGGTCGGCAAGGTCAAGGCGCAGGAGATCATGACCGAGCTGGAGATCGCCCCGACCCGCCGTCTGCGCGGCCTCGGTGATCGCCAGCGCAAGGCCCTCCTGGAGAAGTTCGACCAGTAGAGACGCCCCCATTGAGCGCTGGTAGAGGGGCCGGACAACGTACAACGACGGCTCCGGTCGTCGTGTTGTCCGGTCCCTCCGCTGTCGGGAAGTCCACCGTGGTCCGCTGTCTGCGGGAGCGGCTTCCCGACTTGTATTTCTCGGTCTCGGTCACGACCAGGGCACCGCGGCCGGGAGAGGTCGACGGTGTCGACTACACGTTCGTGTCCGCGGACCGATTCCAGAAGCTGATCGATGACGGCGAGCTGCTCGAATGGGCCGAGATCCACGGCGGATTGCACCGCTCCGGAACGCCGGCCCAGCCTGTGCGCGAGGCCACCCGGGCCGGCCGCCCGGTTCTGATCGAGGTTGACCTGGCCGGGGCGCGGGCCGTCAAGCAGGCCATGCCCGAGGTGATATCGGTGTTCCTGGCACCGCCGAGCTGGGACGAACTGGTCAGCCGATTGTCCGGTCGGGGCACCGAGACAGCCGAGGTGATGGCCCGGCGATTGGAGACAGCGCGGGCCGAAATGGCCGCGAAGTCTGACTTTGACCAGGTTGTGGTGAACCGCCAGTTGGATACCGCATGCGCTGAATTGGTATCCTTGCTGGTGGACAGCCGATGACTCATCGTGCCGGGACCGACGCGATCGGATCCGCGAGCCACCAGCACGCTGTTCAGTAACCGCATTCACGCAACCGCCAGGAGACTTTTTCGTGAGCACCCCGCACGCCGATGCGCAGCTGGCCGCTGCGGACGACATCGATTCGTCCGCCGCCGGCGCCTACGACACGCCGCTGGGCATCACCAACCCGCCCATCGACGAGTTGCTGGACCGCGCGTCGAGCAAGTACGCGTTGGTGATCTACGCCGCCAAGCGGGCGCGCCAGATCAACGATTACTACAACCAGCTCGGCGACGGCATTCTTGAGTACGTCGGCCCTCTGGTCGAGCCCGGTCTGCAGGAGAAGCCGCTGTCCATTGCGATGCGGGAGATTCACGAGGATCTGCTCGAGCACACCGAGGGCGGCGAGTAGCCAGGCCAGGGCCGGGACGTGAGCGCGGGTAAGCGAATCGTCGTCGGGGTGGCCGGCGGCATTGCCGCGTACAAGGCGTGCACCCTAGTCCGCCAACTCACCGAGGCGGGCCACTCGGTACGCGTACTGCCCACTGAGTCGGCTTTGCGCTTCGTCGGAGCGGCCACGTTTGAAGCCCTGTCGGGCAATCCCGTGCACACCGGTGTGTTCACCGACGTGCACGAGGTCCCGCACGTGCGGATCGGCCAGGAAGCCGATCTCGTGGTTGTCGCGCCTGCCACCGCCGACTTGCTGGCCCGCGCGGTGGCCGGCCGGGCTGACGACCTGTTGACCGCCACGCTGCTGACGGCGCGATGTCCGGTGCTGTTCGCTCCGGCCATGCACACCGAGATGTGGTTTCACCCGGCCACCGTCGACAATGTGGCCACATTGCGGCGGCGGGGCGTCGTGGTACTGGAACCGGCATCCGGACGGCTCACAGGGGCCGACACCGGCGCGGGGCGGCTGCCCGAGGCCGAAGAAATCGTGACGTTTGCACAGCTGCTGCTGGAGCGAGGCGACGCGCTGACCTACGACCTGGCCGGGGTCAAGGCGCTCGTGACCGCCGGCGGTACCCGCGAACCTCTGGATCCGGTGCGTTTCATCGGCAACCGCAGCTCCGGCAAGCAGGGATATGCCGTGGCCCGGGTTCTGGCCCAGCGTGGGGCCGACGTGACGCTGATAGCGGGTAACACCGCGGGTCTGATCGACCCGGCCGGTGTCGATGTCGTGCACATCGGTTCGGCCGCCCAATTGCGTGATGCGGTGACCAAGTACGCCCCCGAGTCCAATGTCCTGGTGATGGCCGCTGCCGTCGCCGACTTCCGCCCCGCACAGGTGGCGACCGCCAAGATGAAGAAGGGCGGCGCGTCCGAGCCCAGCTCCATCGAGCTCGTCCGCAACGACGACGTGCTGGCCGGGGCGGTTCGGGCCCGTGCCGAGGGCCAGTTGCCCAACATGCGTGCCATCGTCGGCTTCGCTGCCGAGACCGGGGACGCCAACGGTGATGTGCTGTTCCATGCCAGGGCCAAGCTGCAACGCAAAGGCTGCGATCTGCTCGTGGTCAACGCAGTGGGGGAGAACCGCGCGTTCGAAGTCGACCACAACGACGGCTGGTTGCTGAGCGCCGACGGGGCCGAGGTTGCACTAGAGCACGGTTCGAAGACTCTGATGGCCACCCGTATCGTGGACTCGATCGCGGCGTTTCTGGGCAAGCCCGACGGCTGATCCGACGTACGTACGCGTCAAGATGTGGATAAGGGTTGCGCAATCGCGTCCCACGCGCTTGGGTGCAACAGGACATAGATATTATTCGCCTAACTAAGTAGTTTTGGACTGAAGACTTTTCAGATCAGCAAGGAAGGAAGCAGACCGTGAGCCAAGGTCGCCTGTTTACCAGTGAGTCGGTAACCGAAGGACATCCCGACAAGATCTGTGACGCGATCAGCGACTCGGTGCTCGACGCGCTGCTGGAGCAGGATCCCAAGTCGCGGGTCGCGGTGGAAACCCTGGTGACCACCGGCCAGGTGCACGTCGCCGGTGAGGTCACCACCTCGGCCTACGCCGACATTCCGAAGATCGTGCGCGACCGCATCCTGGAGATCGGCTACGACTCGTCGACCAAGGGCTTCGACGGCGCCTCGTGCGGTGTGAACATCGCCATCGGCGCGCAGTCGCCCGACATCGCCCAGGGCGTGGACACCGCCCACGAGGCGCGCGTCGAAGGGGCCGGCGATCCGCTGGACGCCCAGGGTGCCGGTGACCAGGGGCTGATGTTCGGGTACGCCATCGGCGACACCCCAGAGTTGATGCCGCTGCCCATCGCACTGGCCCACCGGCTGTCACGGCGGCTGACCGAGGTCCGCAAGAACGGTGTGCTGGATTACCTGCGCCCGGACGGCAAGACCCAGGTCACCATCGCCTACGACGGCAAGACACCGGTCCGGCTGGACACCGTCGTGCTGTCCACGCAGCATGCCGACGGCATCGACCTCGACGGCACCTTGACCCCGGACATCCGGGAGAAGGTCGTCAACACCGTGCTGGCCGATCTCAACCACGAGACGCTGGACACCTCCGATTTCCGTCTCTTGGTCAACCCGACCGGCAAGTTCGTACTCGGCGGTCCGATGGGTGACGCCGGCCTGACCGGCCGCAAGATCATCGTCGACACCTACGGCGGCTGGGCCCGCCACGGCGGCGGCGCCTTCTCCGGCAAGGATCCGTCAAAGGTGGACCGTTCCGCCGCGTACGCGATGCGCTGGGTGGCCAAGAACGTCGTCGCTGCCGGCCTGGCCGAACGCGTCGAGGTCCAGGTGGCCTACGCGATCGGCAAGGCCGCCCCGGTCGGCCTGTTCGTCGAGACGTTCGGCACCGAGACCGTCGACCCGGCCCGCATCGAGAAGGCCATCAGCAGCGTGTTCGATCTGCGCCCCGGCGCGATCATCCGCGACCTGGACCTGCTGCGGCCGATCTACGCCCAGACGGCGGCCTACGGCCACTTCGGGCGGACCGACATCGAGCTGCCCTGGGAGCAGCTCAACAAGGTCGACGACCTGAAGGCCTCGGTCTAGCTTTTTCTGCCAACGGCCCCCGATCGCTGATCGGGGGCCGTTGTCTTTCGCGGGGCACGATTCGCGAAATCAACGCCGTGGTCGTGATTTCTCGTGTGGAGCGACCGTAGCGTTGATCTGGGCGCGACCCCGCGCTACGAGGTGAACGCGTAGTCGTCCAGCGGGAAGCTGCGGCTGCGCCAGTACGCCTCGACCGTGGTGGAGGGCCGCAGCGGGACGTCCCCGTTGCGGTCGAAGTAGTAGCTGTTGGCCAGGTTGCAACTGTCCTGCCAGAAGATCTGGCGGTGCCGCTTGCGCATCATCTCGGCGAAATACCGGTCGTTGGCCTCCTGACGGACCTCGACGCGGTGGGCCGCCCGGCGGTCGGCCTGCGCGATACACCGCACCAGATGGCGGGTTTGGGCCTCGATCAACGCGAAGTACGACGACCCGACGTAGCCGTACGGGCCCATCACCGAGAAGAAGTTCGCGAAGCCGGGAACACTGACGCCTTCGTAGGCCTGCATCCGGTGCTCTTTCCAGAACTCGCTCAGCGACTGCCCACCCGACCCCACGATGTCGAAGGTCAGCGCGTCGACGTCCATCACCTTGAAGCCGGTGGCCAGGATGAGCACATCGACGTCATGGCTCTCACCGTCGGTAGTGGCGACACCTGAGCCGGTGATCTTGTCGATCGGCTCGGTGACCAGTCGGACATTGTCCCGGTTGAATGTGGCCAGATAGCTGTTGTGGAACCCGGGTCGTTTGCATCCCACCGCATAGCGCGGTGTGAGCTTGTCGCGCACCTCCGGGTCCCGCACCTGTTGACGTAGATAGGCCCGGCCCGCCGAGCCGGCGCGCTTGGCGAACGGGTTGATCGTGAAGTACTGGGCCGCCAGGGGAAACGTGAACTCCACGTACGCCTGGCTGATCAGTCGGTGCAGCGTCCTGCCGCCGGGCAGCCGCATCAGTCTGCGGGCGATAGGCGGGATGGGCACGTCGAACTTCGGGAAGCACCAGATCGGGGTGCGCTGAAACACGGTGAGCTGCTTGACCTTCGGGGCGATCTCGGGGATCACCTGGACCGCGGAGGCACCGGTGCCGATGATCGCCACCCGCTTACCCGACAGATCCTGGGTGTGATCCCAGCGTGCGGTGTGCACGGTGATCCCGGCGAAGGAGTCCACCCCGTCGATCTCGGGGAGTTTCGGGATGGTCAGCACACCACTGGCGTTGACCAGGAACCGGGCCGTGAGCGTGTCACCGGATTCGAGATCGAGCTGCCACAGGTTCTCGTCATCGTCGAAGGACGCGCGGGCGACGGTGGTGTTGAACCGGATCCGGGGCCGCAGGCCGTACTTGTCGACGCAGTTGTCGGCGTAGTCGCGTAGCTCGCTGCCTGGGGCGTAGGTGCGGGACCAGCGCCGTGACTGCTCAAATGAGAACTGGTACGAGAACGACGGGATATCCACGGCCACACCGGGATAGGTGTTCCAGTACCAGGTGCCGCCGGCCCCGTCGCCGGCCTCCAGGATGAGATAGTCGTGCAGGCCGGCCTTGTCCAGCGCGATGGCGGTGCCGATACCGGAGAATCCGGCGCCGACGATGAGGGTGTGAAAGTCGGGCATCAGGCCGCCTCTCGGGTGCGTCCGATCATGTGGACGCCGTGTTTTGGTCGCAAAGTCAACGTAGCCTCCATCTCCACCGGGTGGCCAGGATCGAGATCGAAAATGAACCGTTGGCTCATGATCGCGGCGATCAGCACCATCTCCATCAGGGCGAAGCTCTGCCCGATGCAGATCCGTCGTCCGCCGCCGAACGGGATGTACGCCGAGCGTGGCCGGCTCTTGACGGCGTCACCGAGGAACCGGTTGGGGTCGAAGGTTTCCGGGTCGGGCCACCACCGCTCGTCGTGATGGATCTGGTAGATCGGGATGATCACCGTCGTTCCCGGACGGATGTGATGGCCGTCGATGCAATCGTTCTCGACCGCCTCCCGCGCGATGATCCACACCGCCGAGTAACAGCGCTGCGACTCCTGCAGACATGCGGTGGTCCACGGCATCCGGGTCAGGTCGCCTGCCGTCGGACGGCGCGCACCCACCACCGAGTCCACTTCGGCCAGCATCCGGTCCCGGGCTTCGGGATGGCGCGCCATCAGGTACCAGAACCACGACATCGCGTTGGCCGTCGTCTCGTGCCCGGCCAGCATGAACGTCAACGCCTCGTCCCGCACCCGCCGGCGCGGCCAGGTGCCGTTGTCGGCACCGAACAACACGTTGAGCAGGTCGGCGGATTCGGTGGGGTGGGCCAGGCGTTCGTCGAGGACGGTGTTCACCGCGGCATCCAGGGCCAGGGCGATTCGTTGGCCTTCACGCAGAGGCGGCGGCAGTGGAATCCCGGACCAGGTGCCGGCGGCGATGGCGTCGTATACCGGGCGGGGGAGAAGGCCCAGGAGCCCGAGGCGGCCCAGCAGTTCGGTGCGCCTCAGCCCGCGTGTCGTGAGGTCTCGCATGCTGTGCACGATCGGCCCGAAATCCTGACTGAACAGTGCGTTGGAGACGACCCGCAGGGTGGCTTCCACCATGGCCGAGTGCATGTCGAAGCGCACCCCATCGCCGCCTTCGGCGAGCTCGTCGGTGGCCCGCTCGATCGGGGCGATCATGAGGTCGACGATGTCGTTGAGACGGCGACGAGCGAACGTCGGGTTCAACGCCGACCGGTGGGCGGCCCACGAGTCGCCTTCATCGGTCAGCAGGTTGATGCCGGCCGCCGCTCGGATCGGTTCGTACTCGTTGGACTTGACGTAGCGCAGGCGCGCCTCGTGGAGCACGTGGTCGACGTAGTCAGGGTGCGTGATGGCTACGAAACGTCTTCCCGCGCAACGGTATCTGATGATGTCCTGGTCCTGCACCCGGGTGAGGAACCCGTTCTCGGTGCTGAACCCGACCGTGATCGCCTCGCGGGTCATGGTCCACGTGCTCAGTCGCGCTGCCGGTGCCGCCATAGAACCACCGTATGAATGACAAGGGCCGCGCAGAATGGGACTATCGGACACAGAGTTGGGATTTTGGGACAAGTGCTGGGGGCATGGCCAGGTCAGGATCAGTAGCGAGGACGAGTTGGTCGGCCGACGTGTGCCATCCGATCCATGCCACCCGGGTGTTGTGCGAGGTCGCCGTCGAGCGCGGTGTCCCGGCCGCGCAGGTTCTGGCCGGAACCGGTGTGACACCGGCAGACCTCGACGATCCCGACGGTGTGATCAACGCGCACGACGAGATCCTGGCGGTCCGACACCTGCAGGCCCAGTTGCCCGACGAACCGGGTTTGGGTGTCGATGTCGGTGGCCGGTCGGCCCTGACGCACATGGGCTTGTTCGGGTTCGCCGTCATGTCATGTGCGACGCTGCGTGAACTGTTCAGCATCGGGATGCGCTACTTCGCCCTGACCACACTGCAGATCGACTTGCAGTTGTTCGAGGGCACCGACGAGTGCGTGCTGGAGCTCAACGTCGGCCACCTGCCCAACGATGTCCAGCGCTTCTTCATCGAACGCGATGTCGCCGGGATTGTCGCCACCACAGCGAGTTTCGCGTCTCCCGTGGTGGCGCAATACGCCGATCGGATACTCGCCGAAGTGTCGATCGACGAAGAGGTTCTGCGGCCACTGCTGACCCTGATGCCGTTACCCAATGTGACGTTCGGCCGGGCCCACTCCCGACTGCACTTCCCCCGCGCCATGCTGGATGAGCAACTGCCTCAAGCGGATCCGTACACCCTCGATCTGTGTATCGCGCAGTGCGATGCGCTCATGCAGCGCAATGCGCAGCGCCGCGGGATCACCGCGGTGGTGCGCAGCAAACTGTTTCGCGATCCCGGCCGGTTTCCGACGTTGCCAGAGGTCTCGGCCGAACTCGGTGTCCACCCGCGCACTCTGCGACGTCGCCTGGCCGATGAGGGAACCGCGTTTCGGGCCCTGGTCAACGAGGCCCGGTCAGCGCTCGCCGTTGATCTGCTGTGCAGCGTCGGATTGACCGTCGAGGAGGTGTCGCGACGCCTCGGCTACAGCGAGACCTCGACGTTCTGCCACGCGTTCAAACGTTGGCACGGTGTGCCGCCCAGTGCGTTCTCGCGGGAAAGCGAACGCAGTGCTGCGCCGAAGGGTGCCATCTGAACGAGCCACCCTCGCATTCCGTTTCACACTGGACAGAGTTCGGCGGAGAAAAGGAGTGCGGCCACGATGGAATCCGATGACGTTCCGGAGCTCAACCGAAGGAGAACGCTACTGGGGCTGGCTGCGGTGGGTGGTGTGGTGGCTGTCGGCGTCGGCGGCCTGGCCGACGCCGCGGGCTGGCTGCGGCCGGATGCGTTGACACCGGATCGGTTCGCGGACCGCTTCGAGCAGATCGCGGGCCGTCACGAGGGCTTCCGCCGCA
Organism: Mycobacterium sp. DBP42; assembly: GCF_005924235.1. Classification (NCBI taxonomy): domain Bacteria; kingdom Bacillati; phylum Actinomycetota; class Actinomycetes; order Mycobacteriales; family Mycobacteriaceae; genus Mycobacterium; species Mycobacterium sp. DBP42. Next base: position 8,385 of record NZ_VCMY01000033.1, on the reverse strand, counting down.
ACCATGCCAAGGGGCTGGCCGCCACCGGAACGTTCACCAGCACCGGTGCGGGTGCCCAGGTGAGCAAGGCTGCGGTGTTCAAATCCGGCACCGTGCCCGTCGTTGGCCGGTTCTCGTTGTCCGGCGGGTTGCCCGATCAACCCGACAAGCCGGACACGGTCCGGGGTCTCGGTTTGATGTTCGGGCTGCCCGATGGCGAGCAGTGGCGCGTCGCGATGGTGAATCTGCCGGTGTTCCCCGACAGCACCCCGCGAGGTTTCTTCGAGCGCATGCTGGCCTCGCGGCCCGTTCCAGAGACCGGCAAGCCCGATCCGCAGGCGATGGCGGCGTTTCTGGCCGACCATCCGGAAACGGCCGCTGCGATGAGGATCATCAAGCAAGCCACGCCGAGTGCAGGGTTCGCCGACAGTACGTACCGTGGCCTCAACGCGTTCCGAGCTACCAACGCCCAGGGCGAGAAGACGGCGATCCGTTGGGCGGCCGTTCCGGTGATATCGCAGCAGCCTGCCGAGCGCCCGCACGGCAACGACAGAGATGTCATCTTCGACGCCCTCATCGACACGATCGCCGCCGGCCCGGTCAGCTGGAAATTGGTCCTCACCCTGGCCGGTCCCACCGACCCCACCCACGACGCGACGCTGCCGTGGCCGGCGAACCGCGCCACCATCGAGGCGGGCACCATCACCATCGACGCCGTGCACACCGAGGCCCCCGGCAACGCCCGCGACATCAATTTCGATCCGCTGGTGCTGCCCGACGGCCTGGCCCCATCCGACGATCCGTTGCCGAGCGCACGGTCGGCGGTCTACGCGCGCTCGTTCAACCGGAGAGCCCGAGAACCCAAGTCGCCCAGCGCAGTCGTCGTGCCGGGGGGCGCGCAGTGACCACCGAAACGAAACCGCCGATTGTCAAGTTCAACCTGGCGGCCCGGCTGCTGCACTGGTCGATGGCGGTCATGGTGATTGCACAGTTCTTCATCGGAGTCACGATGATCGCCGCACTGAGCTACTACCCGCTGCTGCTGGCGATCCACCGTCCGTTGGGAATCGCGATCCTGGTCTTCGCGATCGTCAGGTTGGCCAATCGCCTCACCCGCCGACTGCCGCCATTCCTGACCACCATGGGGCCGCTGGAACGTCGCATCGCCAGCTACTCCGAATATCTGCTGTACGCCTTGCTTTTGGTACAGCCGTTGATCGGGTGGGCCATGCTGTCGGCCGCACAGTCGCCGGTGGTGTTGGTCGGGGCGCTACACCTTCCGGCGATCGCCCCGCACAACCTCACCCTCTACGCGGTGTTGCGCACCGCGCATACCGTGGCCGCCTACCTGCTGTTCGCGACGTTCACCGCGCACATCTGCGCGGTGATGTTCCACACCGTGGCGCTGCGCGACGGGATCATCCGTCGAATGTCGCTGTGGCCCAGCAAGAGCAACGGTTGACGGTGCTCAGCCGTGCAGCGCGCCCCGCAGCGCGGCCATCGCACGATCGAATGCCTCGGTGGCCACGGGGACCACGCCGACGTAGCCGAGGTAGCCGTGCACCAGCGTCGCGGCGTTGTCCAGCTGCACCGGAACGTCTGCGGCCGTCAGCATCTCCGAATAACGGATGCCGTCGTCGCGCAACGGATCGTGCCCGGCGACCGCGACATAGGCGGGCGCGAGCCCGGACAGGTCGCCCGCACGGGCCGGCACCAGGGTGACCGGCGGGTCGGACAGGTCGACATGACCGGCATACCAACGGGAGAACCCCTGGACCGCGTCGAGCCCGAGGATCGGTGCCTTGGCGTTCTCGGTGAACGACGGCAGGCTGGTGTCCCATGTCGTGGCCGGGTACCAGAGCAACTGGAATCGCAGCCCGGAAAGGCCCGCGTCACGCGCCAGCAGCGACACCACGGCGCTGAGGTTGCCGCCCGCCGAGTCCCCGGCCACAGCCATCCGGTCGGCGTCGGCTCCGAGCTCGGCGGCGTTGGCGGCCACCCATCGGGTCACCGCCCATACGTCGTCGACCGCGGCGGGGTAGGGATGTTCGGGGGCCAGCCGATAATCGACCGACACCACCACCGCGTCGGCACCTACGGCGTGCTGGCGTGCGGTGCCGTCGTAACTGTCCAGGTCGCCCAGCGCCCAGCCGCCGCCGTGGATGAAAACCACCACCGGCAGCGTCGCGCCGTCGGCCGTCGGCGGCCGGTACACCCGCACCGGGATCTCGCCGGCCGGCCCCGGAATCACGCGGTCCTCGGCCTGAACCTCGGGATGGACCGGCATTCGCGGGATCTCACTGAACTGGCGACGGGCCTCGTCGACACCGATGTCGGTCGACAGTTGGAACGGCACTGCCTCCAGTACCTTTTGCAGGATGGCATCGACAGCTGGTTTCTCGTCAGCAACGGACATTCCGCAACCGTACGCACACCGCGTCACGCGGCGGCTGTGGGTGGTGGCCGCGGCTGTCGCGGCGGGTTACGGGGTGTTCCTGATCGTCACCGCGATGCAGCTGCCCAAAGGGGCCGACCTGACGGGTCAATTCACCCTCCAACCTGCGGTGAAGGCACTTGCGGCCGTCCTGTTGGCGGCGGCCGCGTGCGCTCATCCGATCGTGCGGGAACGACGCTGGCTCGTCGGTGCGCTCCTGTTCTCCGCGCTCGGCGACTTTCTGCTCGCCATTCCGTGGTGGGAACCGTCCTTCGTGCTGGGCCTGGCCGCGTTCCTGGTCGCGCATCTGTGCTTTCTCGGGGTCCTGGTGCCGCTGGCGCGGCGTTCGACGCCGCGGCTGATCGCCGTGGCGGTCACCGTCCTGGCCTGTGTGGCGTTGCTGACCTGGTTCTGGCCCCGGCTCGTCGAGCAGGGAATGGCCGTCCCGGTGGTCGCCTACATCGCGGTGCTCGGTGCCATGGTGTCCACGGCGTTGCTGGCCCGGTTGCCCACCCCGTGGACCGCGCTCGGTGGCGTGTGTTTCGCAGCATCGGACGCGATGATCGGCATCAGTCAGTTCGTGCGCGGCGACCAACTGCTCGCCGTCCCGATCTGGTGGGGCTATGCGGCGTCGCTGGTGCTGATCACCGCCGGCCTCTTCTTCGGGCGTTCGACACACCCTGCTGCTAAACCTGCACAGTGACCATCACCCGCCGCGCCGCCGAGCATGAACCCGTTGCGCGGGTGCTTCCCCTGCTCACGGTGCCGCACCTGGACCGGGAGTTCGACTATCTGGTGTCGGAGGAACAGTCCGACGACGCCCAGCCCGGTGTGCGGGTCCGGGTCCGGTTCAACGGCAGGCTGGTCGACGCCTACCTGCTGGAGCGACGCTCCGATACCGATCACACCGGCAAGCTCGGCTGGCTGGACCGGGTCGTGTCACCCGAGCCGGTGCTAACCCCGGAGATCCGGCGGCTGGTCGACGCGGTGGCCGCCCGTTACGCAGGCACCCGCGCCGACGTGCTGCGCCTGGCGGTGCCGCCGCGCCATGCCAGGGTGGAGAAACAGTCGCCGGAGGAGCCGGAGCCGGTCGCGGTCGTCCCCGTCGACACCGGCGCCTGGGCCCGGTACGGCCGCGGTGAACAGTTTCTGACCGCAGTCGCTGAGGGCCGCGCGGCCCGCGCGGTGTGGCAGGCCCTGCCCGGCGAGAACTGGGCGCAGCGGCTGGCCGAGGCGGCCGCCGTCGCGGTGGGCGCTGGCCTGGGCGTCGTGGCCGTGGTGCCCGATCAGCGTGACGTCGATGCGCTCTATGCCGCCGCCGTCGACCGGGTTCCCGAATCACGGGTGGTCGCGTTGTCGGCCGGCCTCGGCCCGTCCGCTCGGTACCGCCGTTGGCTGGCGGTGCTTCGCGGGCAGGCCCAGTTGGTGATCGGTACGCGCAGTGCGGTGTTCGCGCCGGTGACCAACCTAGGGCTGGTGCTGGTGTGGGACGACGGCGATGACAACCTGGCCGAGCCGCGCGCCCCGTATCCGCACGCCCGTGAAGTGGCCATGCTGCGTGCCCACCAGCTGCGGTGCGCGGCGATCATAGGCGGGTACGCGCGAACCGCCGAGGCGCAGGCCCTGGTGCGGACCCGCTGGGCCCACGACGTGGTGGCGGCGCGGCCGGTGGTTCGGGCAGCTGCCCCGAGGGTGGTCGCGCTGGAGGACAGCGGGTATGCGCAGGAGCGCGATCCGGCCGCGCATACCGCTCGGTTGCCCTCCATGGCGCTGCAGGCGGCGCGGGCAGCGCTGCAGGCCCAGCACCCGGTGCTCATCCAGGTTCCACGCCGCGGGTACGTGCCGGCCCTGGCCTGTGCGCGGTGCCGCGCCGTGACGCGTTGCCGGCATTGCACTGGCCCGCTGGCGCTGCCGGAGCGGGGCAGTGTGGCTGCCGAATGCCGGTGGTGCGGCCGGGCTGAACCCGCATTGCGTTGTGCGCGTTGTGGTTCCGATGCGGTACGGGCGGTGGTGGTGGGGGCCCGGCGCACGGCTGAAGAGTTGGGCCGGGCGTTTCCCGGTACCTCGGTGATCACCTCGGGCGGCGACACCGTTGTCGCTGCGGTGGGCAGTGGTCCCGCGCTGGTGGTGTCCACACCCGGGGCGGAACCCGTCGCCGACGGCGGTTACGGCGCGGCACTGCTGCTCGACGCGTGGGCGCTGCTGGGCCGACAGGATCTGCGCGCGGCCGAGGACACGATGCGCCGGTGGATGGCCGCAGCGGCCCTAGTGCGTCCGCGTACCGACGGCGGTGTGGTGGCGGTGGTGGCCGAGTCGGCGATTGCCACCGTGCAGGCATTGATCCGGTGGGATCCGGTGGGACATGCCGACGCCGAACTCGACGCGCGCGGTGAGGTGGGCCTTCCGCCGGCGGTGCACATGGCGGCCATCGACGGGACCACGACCGCGGTTGAGGCACTGCTCGAGACCGCGCAACTCCCCGAGGTCGCCGAACCTCTCGGGCCCGTGGAATTGCCCGTCGGGGCCCGCCGCCCACCAGGCCTGGATCCCGATGCCGAGGTGTGCCGGATGCTGGTGCGGGTGCCGCGTGACGGTGGCCTGGAGTTGGCTGCCGCGCTGCGCCGGGCCACCGCCGTGCTCAGCGCGCGCAAGGATCAGCAACCGTGTCGTATCCAAATCGACCCGCTGCACATCGGGTAGGGCGGATACTCCGACGATGGACAGCGCCACCGTCGGGCCAGACCGTTACTCACCATGCTCGGAACCGGAGTGCCCGACATGCCCGGGGTGTCGATCGGCGCCCAGAGCTGTCGACAGGTGGTCGAGCAGCAGTCTGAGGGTGTGCTCGAGCTCTTCTTGCTGATGCCTCGGTAGGCCGTCGAGCAACTCACACTCACGTGCCAGTACAGCGCCCACCAGGTCATCGACCGTAGCCCGGCCACGTGCGGTGAGTTCGACGTCAACCGTGCGTGATTCGCGGCGACCGGTTCGCTTGACCAGACCTTGTGTCTCTGCCCGATCCACGCGTTGAGTGATCGCGCCTGCGGTGATGAGTGAGGCAGCCGCCAGCTCGCGGGTGGTCATGCGATACGGCTTGCCGCGGCGGCGCAACGTGGATAGCAGATCTAGTGTGGCCATGTCCGCGTGATGATTGCGCAACAGGCGCGCTCGGTCGTCGCCGAGAAGCTTCGCGATGTGCCATACCCGCGTCACGATCCCGATCGAATGTACTGGAACATCGGGTAATTCACGTTTCCAAGAGGCGGCGATCGCGTCCACGGGATCTTCTGGCGTTGCCGGCATGAGCCCTCCTGCTAGTCTTGTTTAGACCTAAACAATGTTAGCAGGGGAGACGCGTATGCGCACTGTCATAGCCACCGGTGGCGGCACGGGAATTGGTCGCGAGATTGCCGCTCAGTTCGCTGCGGAGGGGTGCGATGTTGTCATCACCGGCCGTCGTGGGGACGTACTCCAGAGGACGGTGGACGAGATCGATGGCTCGGTCCGTGCCATCACCATGGACGGCACCGACCCTGAGCAGGCTGCCTGCGCCGCACGAGAGGTCGGAACCGTTGACGTATTGGTCAACAATGCCGGCGGCAACACCGACTTCGATCGGGATGGACCGTGCACGTTGGCCGACGTCGCCGAGGCGTGGCGCCGGAACGTGGACAGCAACTTGTTGACGGCGGTGCTGATGACGACGGCGGTGCTTCCCGCGATGCCCAGCGGGTCAGCCGTCATCACGATTGGTTCGATCGCCGCCGACAAGGGCGCGGGTTCGTACGGGGCCGCCAAGGCTGCCGTCGCGTCCTGGAACGTGGACCTCGCCCGACAGATCGGCGGTCGAGGTATCACCGCCAACATCGTCTCGCCGGGTTACATCGCCGATACGGAATTCTTCCGGGACAAGCTCACTGACGACCGTAAGAACGTCCTGATCGACGCCGCGATGACACGTCGGGCGGGAGCGCCCAGTGATGTTGCGGCCACCGTACGGTTTCTTGCATCGCCCGGGGCGCGTCAAATCACCGGGCAGACCATCGCCGTGAACGGCGGCGAGTGGACCACTCGGTAGAACTCCCAGTTTCGAAGCAAATCGACCCGCTGCACATCGGGTAGGGCGGATACTTCACCCGTTGTCGGTGAGTACCGAATCAGGAGGCTGCCATGCGCCGGGTGTGCTCGTGGTTGTTTGCGTTGGTGCTCATCGCCTTTGGACTACTGTGGCCACTGGTCTTCACCGGCTCTGGGTCCGGCTCCGGGGCGGGCCCGGCCGATCCGGTGGTGATCACCGACTACCGGGCCGATTTCGCCGTCCGCGCGGACGGCCGGATGGACGCGGTCGAGACCGTCACCGGAGATTTTCCCGGCGGGCGGCATGGGATCTTCCGCTACTGGGACGTGCAGAATCAGAACAATTCGCACGTTCGGCAGGTACCCGAGATCACCTCGATCACCATGGACGGATCGTCGATTCCCTACCAACTGCTATGGGAGACCGGCAAGCGGTTCCGGGTGGCCAAGATCGGTGACCCCACCACCACCCTGGACTGGGGCAGCCACGTTTTCGAACTGCGGTACACGATCGACGGGGTCCTCGACCCGGGCACTGTTGGCGCGCAACGTCAGTTCGCCCGCAGCGCCGGCAATCCCGACGCCCGCTCGGCCTTCTACTGGAACGTCGTCGCGCCGGCCTGGAACAACACGATCGAACGGGCCGACATCTCGGTTACCCTGCCGGCCGCGGTGACCGGGGCCGAGTGCAGTGTCGGATTCGGCGTCGGCGCCGCCTGCACGGATCTGCAACTCGACGGCAACACTGTGCGGCTCGTGGCGACGGGCCTGGAGCCCCACACCCCGGTTACCCTGCGCGCCGGTGTGGACATGGCCACACCGGCACAGACCATCCTGCCGTGGCCCTACACGTGGGACCGGATCCTCGGCCGGTCGGTGCCCACACTCGGCTGGATCGCCCTGTTCACCGTCGGGATGGGTCTGCTGGCCTACGTCTGGACGCGTACCACTGTCGAACCGTCACCGGGATTTCCGGTGCAATACGCGCCGCCGGACGGGCTCGGGCCGGTGCAGACCGAGTACATCCGCACCGAGACTGTCCCCAAGAACGGGCTGAGTGCGACACTGTTCCACCTCGCCGAGCGGGGACTCGTTGAGCTGCGGCAGGTCAGTGACAAGCACTGGAAGATCAAGGGTCTCGCGAAGCCCGCCGAGTGGGCCGATATCGATCCGGTCGGCATCGACGTGGCCGCGGCGCTCAAAGTGATGTCCCCGGGTGCGGAGTTTTCCGCCAAGGACACCGCGACATCGGGCAAGAAGCTGAGCAAGGCCAAGGCCGACATGGCTGTGGCAGTACGCAAGTGGGCGTTCGACAGCGGCTTCATGGTCAAGCGGCGCAAGGAACTATGGGTCCGCGTCGCCAATGCGGTCGCGTTCTTGGCAGCACTGGCCGGTTGCTTCCTGTGGTTCGGTATCACGTTGTGGGGCCTGCCGTTCGCGGTGTTCTTCCTGTGCTCACTGCGTGGCTGGCGCGGCGGTGTAGGTACCCGTCGAACGGCTGCGGGCCGGGAATTGTGGTCGCGAGCCGAGGGCTTCCACCGTCTGCTGTCCACCGATTCCGCGGAGACCAGGTTCGACTTCGCCGCCCGTAAAGACCTCTACCTGGCCTACATCCCGTTCGCCGTGGCCGGCGGCACCGCCGCGTTGTGGGCCAAGAAGTACCAGGACTCCATGGGGGCGCCAGCGCCCCAACCGGATTGGTACAACTCGTCGTCATCGTCGTCGGACGCCAGCCACGGCTTCGCCGGCGGACCCGGCGGCGCGGACTTCGACAGCTTCGAATCGGCACTATCGTCATCGATCGGGGCATACACGGCCTCGCAGTCGTCCTCGTCCTCGTCTTCGTCGAGCGGCGGGTCGTCGTCGTCCGGCGGAGGCGGCGGTGGTGGAGGAGG
>NZ_VCMY01000032.1:0-71676 GCF_005924235.1 Mycobacterium sp. DBP42 | reverse complement strand
GTAGGAGACTCCCCGATGAGCGCCGCCCCCAGCCCAGCCCCCGCTGCCCCGATCCGGGTCGCGGCCGGGACCACCGCCGGCGCGGCGGTGCGCGAGGCGGGCCTGCCCAGCCGCGGAGCCCCTGACGCGATCGTGGTGGTGCGCGACAGCGAGGGCCGTCTTCGCGACCTGTCCTGGATGCCGGCCACCGACGTCGAGGTGACGCCGGTGGCCGCCGACACCGAGGACGGCCGCAGCGTGATCAGGCACTCCTGTGCCCATGTGCTGGCCCAGGCCGTGCAAGACCTGTTTCCCCAGGCCAAGCTCGGCATCGGCCCGCCGATCACCGACGGCTTCTACTACGACTTCGACGTCGCCGAGCCGTTCACCCCAGAGGACCTGGACAAGCTCGAGAAGCGGATGGCCAAGATCGTCAAGGACGGTCAGCTGTTCTCCCGGCGCGTCTACGAATCCAAGGATCAGGCGCGCACGGAGTTGGCCGATGAGCCCTACAAGCTGGAGCTTGTCGACGACAAGTCCGGTGACCCCGACGTGATGGAGGTCGGCGGCGACGAGCTGACCGCCTACGACAACCTCAACGCGCGTACCAAGGAACGGGTCTGGGGGGACCTGTGCCGCGGTCCGCACATCCCGACCACCAAGTACATCCCGGCGTTCAAGCTGACTCGAAGCAGCGCCGCGTACTGGCGCGGAGACCAGAACAACGCCAGCCTGCAGCGGGTGTACGGCACGGCCTGGGAGTCGCAGGAGGCCCTTGACCGCCACCTCGAGCTGATCGAGGAGGCGCAGCGTCGCGACCACCGCAAGCTCGGTGTCGAGCTGGACCTGTTCAGCTTCCCCGACGAGCTCGGCTCGGGCCTACCGGTGTTCCATCCCAAGGGCGGCGTCATCCGCAAGGAGCTGGAGGACTACTCGCGGCGCAAGCACTCCGAGGCCGGCTACGAGTTCGTCAACACCCCGCACATCACCAAGGAACACCTCTACATCACCTCGGGCCACCTGGAGTGGTACGCCGACGGCATGTACCCGCCGATGCACATCGACGCGGAGTACAACGAGGACGGCACGGTGCGCAAGCCCGGGCAGGACTACTACCTCAAGCCCATGAACTGCCCCATGCACCACCTTATCTACCGGGCGCGGGGCCGCTCCTACCGTGAACTTCCGTTGCGGCTCTTCGAATTCGGCTCGGTGTACCGCTACGAGAAGTCCGGCGTGGTGCACGGCCTGACCCGGGTGCGCGGCATGACCCAGGACGACGCACACATCTACACCACGCGTGAGCAGATGCGCGACGAGCTCACCTCGCTGCTGCAGTTCGTACTCGACCTGCTCTCGGACTACGGACTGGACGACTACTACCTGGAGTTGTCCACCAAAGACCCCGACAAGTACGTCGGCTCCGACGAGATGTGGGACGAGGCCACCGAAACCCTGCGCTCGGTCGCCGAGGCCTCGGGACTGGAGCTGGTGCCGGATCCGGGCGGGGCGGCGTTCTACGGCCCCAAGATCTCGGTTCAGGTCAAGGACGCGCTGGGCCGCAACTGGCAGATGTCGACGATCCAGTTGGACTTCAACATGCCCGACCGCTTCGAATTGGAGTACACCGCTGCCGACGGCAGCCGTCGGCGTCCCGTCCTGATCCACCGAGCCCTGTTCGGCTCGATCGAACGATTCTTCGGCGTGCTCACCGAGCATTACGCGGGCGCGTTCCCGGCTTGGCTGGCGCCGGTGCAGGTGGTCGGTATCCCGGTCGCCGATGCGCACCTGGACTACCTGTATGACGTTGCCGCCCAGCTCAAGTCGCGCGGGGTCCGGGTCGAGGTGGATGGCAGCGACGACCGGATGGCGAAGAAGATCGTCAACCACACCAATCAGAAGGTGCCGTTCATGCTGCTGGCCGGTGACAAAGACATCGATGCGAGCGCGGTCAGCTTCCGGTTCGGTGACCGCACGCAGATCAACGGCGTCCCACGCGACGAGGCCGTCGATGCGATCGTGGAGTGGATCGCCGAACGCAACAACGCGGTGCCGACGGCAGACCTGGTACGGGTGGGCTTGCGATGAGCGCTTGCGCGAAGAGCCGACAGGTCGCGCGGTGACGGGGGACGAGCGGTCGATCATCGACCACGGGGTGGGCGAGCCGGACCACCTGCAGCGGCTGTGGACGCCGCACCGCATGAGCTACATCGTCGATGCAGTCAAGGGCGACACCAAGATGGGGTCGGCCGGTTCGTCCCAACCGTTCACCGACATCCCCGAGATGTCCGACGAGGACGGACTCATGGTGGCCCGCGGTGAACTCGTGTACGCCGTGCTCAACCTTTACCCGTACAACCCGGGTCATCTCATGGTGGTGCCCTATCGCCGGGTGTCCGAGCTGGAAGACCTCACCGAGGCCGAGAGTGCCGAGTTGATGGCATTCACGCAGAAGGCGATTCGCGTCATCAAGGCGGTCTCGCGCCCGCACGGCTTCAACGTCGGCTTGAACCTGGGCACCTCGGCCGGCGGATCACTGGCCGAGCACCTGCACATGCACGTGGTGCCGCGGTGGGGCGGCGACGCGAACTTCATCACGATCATCGGTGGCGCCAAGGTCATCCCGCAGTTGCTGAGTGAGACCCGGGAGCTGCTGGCTGCGGAATGGGCTCGGCAGCCATGAGCAACCTGTTCCTGATGAGTCGGGCGGCCTACGCCAAGTTGTCGCGGCCGGTGGCCAAGGCTGCGCTGCGCGCGGGCCTGAGTCCCGACATCGTCACCATCGTCGGAACCGCCGGGTCGGTGACCGCCGCGCTGACGTTGTTCCCGATCGGCCAGTTGTGGTGGGGCGCGTTCGCGGTGTTCGTCTTCGTGCTCGCCGACATGCTCGACGGAGCGATGGCGCGTGAACGCGGCGGCGGTACCCGGTTCGGGGCCGTGCTCGACGCGGCGTGTGACCGGATCGCCGACGGGGCCATATTCGCCGGCCTGCTGTGGTGGGCGGCGTTCGGCCTGCACGATCCGACGCTCGTGGTGGCGCTTCTCATCTGCCTGGTCACCTCGCAGGTGATCTCTTACATCAAGGCCCGAGCCGAGGCCAGCGGGCTGCGTGGCGACGGCGGCATCATCGAGCGGCCCGAGCGCCTGGTGATCGTGCTGGTCGGGGCGGGGCTGTCCGGTGTGCCGTTCCTGCACGCGCCGTGGCTGTTGCACGGGGCCGCCTGGCTGCTGGCCGTGGCCAGCGTGGTCACGGTGGCACAGCGGATCCACGCGGTGCGCAGGTCTCCGGGTGCGATGGATCTGCTGCAACCCCCGGGGGCGTCGTGAACATTCCGCTGTCCGGGCAGGTGACCGATCTGGGTTTTGCGGCAGGCTGGCAGCTGGTGCGTGCGATGCCGGAAGTGGTGGCGCGCAATCTGTTCGACGCAGGTGCCTTCTATGCCTCCCGTGGTGGCGGGCCCCAGCAGCTGCGCAAGAACCTGGCCCGGGTGACCGGGGTGTCCCCGGCTGAGGTGCCGGACGACCTGATGCGTGCTTCACTGGCCTCATACGCCCGGTACTGGCGGGAGGCGTTCCGGTTGCCGTCGATGGATCTGACCGCTGTGGCCAAGCGCCTGGACGAGGTTTTCGTCGGCGCGGACAAGCTGCGGGCTGCTCACCAGGCCGGCCGCGGCGCCGTGCTGGCGTTGCCGCACAGCGGTAACTGGGACATGGCGGGGGTGTGGCTGGCCCAGCAGTACGGAACCTTCGCCACCGTGGCCGAACGGCTCAAACCCGAATCGCTCTACCGCCGCTTCATCGACTACCGCGAGAGCCTGGGATTTGAGGTCTTCCCGCTGTCGGGCGGGGAGCGCCCGCCGTTCGAGGTGCTCGCGGAACGGTTGCGGGACAACAAGTTCGTCTGCCTGATGGCTGACCGGGACCTCACCCGCAACGGCGTGGAGGTCGACTTTTTCGGCGAACCCACCCGGATGCCGGCGGGCCCGGCCAAGCTGGCGATCGAAACCGGTGCGCCTTTGCATCCTGCCCATGTCCACTACGACGGGGACGACTGCATCGTCGAGATCTTCGACGCCCTCGACACCTCGTCGGGGGATGTGGCGGTGGTGATCCAGCAACTGGCCGACCGGTTCGCCGCGAACATCGCCGCACATCCGGCCGACTGGCACATGCTGCAGCCGCAGTGGCCGGCCGACCTGTCAGACGAACGTCGCGCGCGACTGGGTACCACCTGATGAGCGTTTGCGCGAAGAGGCGACGGAGCTAGCCATGCGTATCGGGATGGTCTGCCCCTATTCGTTCGACGTACCGGGCGGTGTGCAATCCCATGTGCTGCAACTGGCGGAGGTGATGCGCGCCGGCGGGCATCACGTGAGTGTCCTGGCGCCGTCGTCGCCGCACGTGAAGCTGCCGGATTACGTGGTGTCCGGCGGCAAGGCCGTTCCGATTCCCTACAACGGTTCGGTTGCCCGCCTGCGGTTCGGGCCTGCGACGCATCGGAAGGTGAAGAAGTGGATCGCCGAGGGTGACTTCGACGTACTGCACCTGCACGAGCCCAACGCGCCGAGCCTGTCCATGCTGGCGCTGCAGGCCGCCGAGGGCCCGATCGTGGCGACGTTTCACACTTCGACGACAAAGTCGTTGACGCTCAGCGTGTTCCAGGGGATCCTGCGCCCGTACCACGAGAAGATCGTTGGCCGCATCGCGGTGTCGGACCTGGCCCGGCGCTGGCAGATGGAGGCGCTCGGCTCGGATGCGGTCGAGATCCCCAACGGGGTCGACGTACCGTCCTTCGCGAATGCGCCTCGGTTGGAAGGATATCCGCGGCCGGGCCGCTCTGTGCTGTTCCTCGGGCGGTTCGACGAAACGCGTAAGGGCATGCCGGTCCTGCTGAGCGCGCTGCCCAAACTGGTGCGCCGGTTCGCTGACGTCGAGATCCTGATCGTGGGCCGCGGAGACGAGGACGCGTTGCGTGAGGAGGCCGGCGAACTCTCCGGGCACCTGCGGTTTCTCGGGCAGGTCGACGACGACGCGAAGGCCGCGGCCATGCGCAGTGTCGACGTCTACTGCGCCCCCAACCTCGGCGGTGAGAGTTTCGGCATCGTGCTGGTCGAGGCGATGGCGGCCCGAACTGCCGTGGTGGCCAGTGAACTCGACGCGTTCAGCCGCGTTCTGGACCAGGGACAGGCCGGCCGGCTGGTTCCGGTCGGTGATGCCGACGCGTTGGCCGATGCGCTGATCGAGGTGCTCGACGACGACGCGCTGCGCGCGCGGTATATCGACAAAGCGACCGAGCGGGTGGCCCGCTACGACTGGTCTGTGGTGGCCGGTCAGATCATGCGGGTGTACGAGACCGTGGCCAGCCCCGGCGTCAAAGTTCAGGTGGGTGACTAGACATGCCGACCTGGTTGGTGATCACGGCGGTGGCCGTACTGGTCGCTCTGCTGCTCGTCGGCGGGTGGGCTTACCAGACCGCCAACCGACTCGACCGGCTCCACGTGCGCTACGACCTGTCGTGGCAGGCGCTCGATGGTGCGCTGGCCCGCCGGGCTGTCGTGGCACGCGCCGTTGCGGTCGACGCCTATGCGGGCGCGCCGGCGGGTAAGCGGCTGGCGGCGTTGGCAGACACCGCCGAACGAGCCCCGCGTCCGGCGCGGGAAGCTGCCGAGAACGACCTGTCGGCCGCGTTGGCCGCCGTCGATCCGGCCGGATTGCCCGTCCCACTGGTCGCCGAACTCGCCGACGCCGAGGCTCGGGTGCTGCTGGCCCGGCGCTTCCACAATGACGCCGTCCGCGACACCCTGGCACTGCGGGAACGCCGCGCGGTGCGGGTGCTGCGGCTGGGCGGGACCGCTGCACTGCCAACCTATTTCGAGATCGTCGAGCGGCCGGATTCGCAAGCCGAGGTCAACCCGGTGAGCCGGCGTACCTCGGCACGCGTGGTGCTGCTCGACGAAGACGGTGCGGTGTTGCTGCTGCGCGGCAGCGACCCCGCGATCGACGACCCGGACAAGCCCGCGCCGCGGTGGTGGTTCACCGTCGGGGGCGCCGTCCAGCCCGGCGAGGATCTGGCGGCTGCCGCGGCCCGCGAGCTCGCCGAGGAGACCGGGTTGCGGGCGGCTCCCGAGAGCCTCGTCGGCCCGGTGTGGCGGCGAGACGCCGTCATCGACTTCAACGCCTCGGTGATCCGTAGCGAGGAGTTCTTCTTCGTCCACCGGACCGCCCGGTTCGAGCCGTCGGCAACGGGGCGCACCACCCTGGAACGGCACTACATTCACGGGCACCGTTGGTGCGATGAGACAATGATCGCCGAGTTGGTTGCCGGCGGGGAGGCCGTGTATCCGCTTCAACTTGGTGAGCTGCTGGCTCAGGCCAACGAACTGGCCGAACAGCCGGCAGCGACGCTGGCGAATCCGCGGGGATCTGCGGTTCGCGAGCTGCAAGCCATCCGTTGATTGCGGATTCAATGGATTTGGCGGCTCCACTAGACTGAATCAGTAGGAATTTGGAGGAGATTGCAGTGGATACCGCGGCGCAGAACGGCTCCAGCAACCAGACCGGCACCGCGCGCGTGAAGCGCGGAATGGCTGAGATGCTCAAGGGCGGCGTGATCATGGACGTGGTCACGCCCGAGCAGGCGAAGATCGCCGAGGGTGCGGGTGCGGTGGCCGTGATGGCCCTGGAGCGGGTCCCCGCTGACATCCGGGCCCAGGGCGGGGTGTCGCGGATGAGTGACCCGGACATGATCGAGGGCATCATCGAAGCGGTCACCATCCCGGTGATGGCCAAGGCGCGTATCGGGCATTTCGTCGAGGCGCAGATCCTGCAGAGCCTCGGTGTGGATTACATCGACGAGTCCGAGGTGCTGACCCCGGCCGACTACACCAACCACATCGACAAGTGGCGTTTCACCGTGCCGTTCGTGTGCGGGGCCACCAATCTGGGTGAGGCGCTGCGCCGGATCACCGAGGGTGCGGCGATGATCCGTTCCAAGGGTGAGGCCGGCACCGGTGATGTCTCCAACGCGACCACCCACATGCGCAAGATCGGCGGGGAGATCCGGCGGCTCGCCTCGCTGAGCTCCGACGAGCTGTACGTCGCGGCCAAGGAGCTGCAGGCGCCGTATGAGCTGGTGGCCGAGGTGGCTCGGGCCGGCAAGCTGCCGGTCACGCTGTTCACCGCGGGTGGCATCGCCACCCCGGCCGACGCGGCGATGATGATGCAGCTCGGTGCCGAGGGCGTGTTCGTCGGTTCGGGCATCTTCAAGTCGGGCAACCCGGCCCAGCGGGCGGCGGCGATCGTCAAGGCCACCACGTTCTACGACGACCCCGATGTGTTGGCCAAGGTGTCGCGCGGTCTGGGCGAGGCCATGGTGGGCATCAACGTCGAGGAGATCGCCGCACCGCACCGGCTCGCCGAGCGCGGCTGGTAAACATCTCGAATGGCGATTGAAGAGATCCTCGATCTGGAGCAGCTCGAGGTCAACATCTATCGCGGCGGGGTGTTCAGCCCGGAGTCGGGCTTCCTGCAGCGGACCTTCGGCGGCCACGTGGCCGGTCAATCGCTGGTGTCAGCGGTGCGCACCGTGGAGCCGACGTTCCAGGTGCACTCTCTGCACGGCTACTTCCTGCGCCCCGGCGACGCCCGGGCACCGTCGGTCTACACCGTCGAGCGCATCCGAGACGGCGGCTCGTTCTGCACCCGTCGGGTGAGCGCGATTCAGCACGGCGAGACGATCTTCACGATGTCGGCCTCCTTTCAGACCGACCAGACCGGTATCGAGCATCAGGACGTGATGCCCGAGGCCCCCGGGCCCGACGACCTGCCTGGGTTCCGGTCCGGGGGAGCATTCGACGACGCCGGGTTCGCCCAGTTCGACGAATGGGATGTCAGGATCGTGCCGCGCGACCTCGTGGCACGGATTCCCGGCAAGGCATCTCAGCAGCAGGTGTGGTTCCGTCACCGCGACCCGCTGCCCGACGATCATGTGCTGCACATCTGTGCGCTGGCCTATATGAGCGATCTGACGCTGCTGGGTTCGGCCCAGGTGAACCACCTCGATGTGCGTAAGCACCTGATGGTGGCATCGCTGGACCACGCCATGTGGTTCATGCGGCCGTTCCGCGCCGACGAGTGGCTGCTCTACGACCAGTCCTCGCCATCAGCCTGCGGCGGGCGTTCGCTGACCCAGGGCAAGATCTTCAATCGCTACGGCGAGATGGTCGCTGCGGTCATGCAAGAGGGGCTGACCCGCTACCGGCGCGACTTCGCCCCGCCGGAGGGTGCGTGAGTCCTCGAGTCGGGGTGCTCGCGTTGCAGGGCGACACCCGTGAGCATCTGGCTGCCCTGCGTGAGGCCGGCGCCGAAGCGGTCACGGTGCGGCGGCTTTCCGAGCTCGAGGGGGTCGACGCATTGGTGATTCCGGGCGGGGAATCCACTGCCATGAGCCATCTGCTGCGCGAGTTCGAGCTTCTCGAACCGCTGCGTGCGCGCATCGCCGCCGGGTTGCCGTGCTATGGCTCGTGCGCCGGGATGATCTTGCTGGCCGGCGAGATCGCCGACGCCGGAGCCGATGGCCGGGCCGCGGTGCCACTGAAAGGTATCGATATGACGGTGCGGCGCAACGCATTTGGCCGTCAGGTCGATTCTTTCGAGGGAGACATCGATTTCGAGGGTCTCGACACCCCGGTGCATGCGGTGTTCATCCGGGCGCCGTGGGTCGAGCGGGTCGGTGCGGGTGTCAAGGTGTTGGCCCGCGCCGCCGGCCACATCGTGGCGGTGCGCCAGGGCTCGATGCTGGCGACGTCCTTCCATCCGGAGATGACCGGGGATCGCCGTATCCACAAGCTGTTCGTCGATTCGCTGTGAGCCCAGCGGATCCAACGGCGGATACGTTGCTCACCGCCGCGTGCCCTCGACGATGACGCCCGCGGCCTGCTCCATCGGTTTGACGACGGAGGTGAAGTCGGATTCGGGCCCCTCGGCGCGCAACGTCTGCTCCCAGACGCGCTGCACGGTCTCGGCCATCTCGACCGGCAGGCCCAGGGCGGTGGCCTCGTCGAGGTAGAGTCGGACGTCCTTGGCCATCAGACCGGTGGCAAACCCGTAGTCGAATGTGCGGGGCAGTACCGCGCGCGGGAACTTGTCCCGGCTGGCGTGGGTGCCACCGGATCCGGCATTGAGCACATCGATCATCACGTCGGCGCTCAGCCCGGCCTTGACGCCCATCACCATCACCTCGGCGGTCGCGGCCAGGGTGGTGGCGGCCATCAGATTGTTGATCAGCTTCATGGTCTGTGCGGTGCCGGGCTGTTCGGAGACGAAGATCGCCCGGCCGAGCACCTCGAAAATCGCGGCGAGCGAATCGAATTCACTGCGGGGTCCGGACACCATGATGGCCAGGGTGCCGGCCTGCGCGCCATGCATACCGCCGCTGACCGGGCTGTCCAGCGCGGCAATGTCCCGGGCGGCCAGCGCGGCGTGATTGCGTTGTGCTGCTTGACCTCCCACTGTGGACAGGTCGACGAAGCGCCGAACCCTGGAACCGTCGGCGACCTCGGCCACCACCGCAGCGGAGACCTGCGGGGTCGGCAGACTGGCCAATATCGTCTCGCAGTGCTCGGCCACGTCGCGGACCGAGTCGGCCCGCCGGGCGCCCAGCGCAGCCGCTTTGGCCAGCACATCCTCGCGAACGTCGAAGGCCACCAACGGAAATCCCGCCGCCAGCAGCCGATCCATCATGGGCCACCCCATGTTGCCCAGTCCGATGAAGCCGATCTCGGGGTTCACGACTGCTGCCCGTCGAGATCGGCGAACACGGCGCGGGCCAGCCGGAAACTGTCGACCGCGGCCGGAATCCCGGCGTAGATGCCCACCTGCAGGAAGATCTCGCAGATCTCCTCGCGGGTGACGCCGTTGGTGAGTGCGCCGCGGATGTGTGTGCTCAGCTCGTTCGGCCGGTTCAGCACCGCGATCATCGCGAGGTTCAGCATGCTGCGGGTCTTCAGTTCGAGGCCTTCACGACCCCACACGGCACCCCAGCAGTATTCGGTGACCAGATCTTGCAGCGGCTTGGAGAACGCATCGACGTTTCCAGCCGCCTTGCGGACGTACTCCTCGCCGAGAACCGCTGTGCGGATCGCCAATCCCTTGTCGTACGTGTCTTGATCCATGGTGTTGCCTTTCAGTTTCGAGGGCGGACCCCGTCGAGGAACAGTCGCACGTAGGTGCGCATGCGTTTGTCCAGATCGTCGGGGTCCCAGTTGACGCCCCAGAGAGCGCCGGTGGCGGGGCCGCCGACGGTCATGCTCAGAAACGCGCTCCCGACCACCTCGGGATCGTCGATCTCGACGATCCCGGCTTCGGCGTGGCGGGTGAGGACTTCGGTGATGAAAGTCAGGGCGGGCACCGTGCCTTGTTCGTAGAGCAGCCGGAACAGTCGGGGAAAGCGATTGCCTTCGGCGTTGAGGATTCGCTGCAGTGCGATGCCGGCCGGGCCGGTGATGCCGGCCAACCGGATCCGGGCGATGGCCAGCAGGGTTTCTTCCAGGTCGTCGGTCTCGGCCGCGCGAAGCGTCTCGATCGGCACGAGCCACCGGTCCACGGCGCGTTGTACGGCGGCTTCGAACAGCGCGGACTTGTCGGGGTAGAGGCCGTAGATGGTGCGCTTGGCCATGCCGGCAGCCGTCGCGATGCGCTCGATGGTGGACCGGTCGAATCCGTTGTCCAGGAACACTTCCAATGCACAGTCGAGGAGCTCGCGGTGTCGATGCTCGGCCTGCCGCCGGGTGGGCCGGCCCGCGCGGGATCGCGGCTTGGCGTTACGTCCCCGCACGGTGACATCTGTTGACGGCATGGGGCATGTTAGCGCGTTAATGAAACGACGTAGGTGCTATTAATTGCCGGGGTTGCGCCCGGCCTCGGCGTACGCTGCCGGCATGTCTGGCCGCAGACCGGGAGTCGTTGAGTCGCTGATCAGTTGGGCGGCGTGGGCTATGACCGGCCTGATTGCCGTCCTGCTGGCGTTCGCCACGATCTTCCCGGTGGGCTTCAGTGGGGCGTACCCCGAACAAGCCGATGATGCGGCCACGCTGGCCGGGTGGGCGGTACTCACCCTGGCTCTGGTGGTGCTCGCGCCGATCGGCATGGCGATCGGGCATTGGCGGCATTGGCACATCTGGTATTGGCCGGTGCTGTGCAGCGCCGCGGCGGTTACGACGCTCGTCTTACTGCAGGCCCTCTAGGCGTCGTATCGAGCGGCCCGGGAGCGGCACGTAGACTGGAGAACCGGAGTTTTGACCGGAAAAGGGGCGTACCTGCATGAGCGGCCATTCCAAGTGGGCCACCACCAAGCACAAAAAGGCCGTCATCGACGCCAAGCGCGGCAAGATGTTCGCCAAGCTGATCAAGAACATCGAGGTCGCGGCGCGTGTCGGCGGGGGAGACCCGGCCGGTAACCCCACCCTCTACGACGCCATTCAGAAGGCCAAGAAGAGCTCGGTGCCCAACGACAACATCGAGCGTGCCCGCAAGCGGGGCGGTGGTGAGGAAGCCGGTGGCGCCGACTGGCAGAACATCACCTACGAGGGTTATGGCCCCAACGGTGTGGCGGTGCTCGTGGAATGCCTGACCGACAACCGCAACCGTGCCGCCGGCGAGGTCCGCGTCGCGATGACCCGCAATGGCGGGAACATGGCCGATCCGGGTTCGGTGGCCTACCTGTTCTCCCGCAAGGGCATGGTGACACTGGAGAAGAACGGCCTGACCGAGGACGACGTGCTGATGGCCGTCCTGGAGGCCGGCGCCGAGGAGGTCAACGACCTCGACGACTCGTTCGAGATCATCTGCGAGCCGACCGATCTGGTCGCGGTGCGGACCGCGCTGCAGGACGCGGGCATTGACTACGACTCGGCCGAGGCGAGTTTCCAGCCGTCGGTCACGGTGCCCGTGGATCTCGAAGGCGCCCGCAAGGTGCTCAAGCTCGTCGATGCGCTGGAGGACAGCGACGACGTGCAAGAGGTCTACACCAACATCGACATCCCCGACGACGTCGCCGCGCAGCTCGACGAGGAGTAGTCCTCGAACTTGACGGCGTCAGCACGCCGGCATCGATCACGTCGAGTCGGTCATTGGCTCGGGTGCAGCGCTGCGTCGATGGGCGTCTCGCCAGAGATCACCTCGAACGTCCGCCCGGCGGTCTCGGGCTCGTGCAGGACGGCGAGCAGCACGTGTGCGACGTCGGCGCGCGGGATGGTGCCGCGTCCGGTCGATTCGGCCACCATCACATTCCCGGTCGCTGGCTCGTCGGTGAGCCCGCCCGGGCGCACGATCGTGGTGCGCAACCCGGCGCGGGCCCGCACATCGGCGTCCGCCTCGGATTTGGCGTGCATATAGGCCCGAAACACCTCGTCGTAGTTCGCGTCGAGCGACCGGTCGTCGGCGGCCAAGGCCGAGACCATCACGTAGCGGCCCACTCCCGCGGCTTCGGCGGCATCGGCCAGCAGGATCGCGGCGTCCCGGTCCACGGTCTGCTTGCGGGCCGCGCCGCTGCCGGGCCCGGCACCGGCCGCGAACACGACGGCGTCGGCGCCGCGCAGCGCGTCGGCAACCTCGTCCACCGACGCTCGTTCCAGGTCCAGAACGATGGCCTGGGCGCCGGCGGCCTGCAGGTCGGCGGCTTGGTCCGGGTTGCGGATCAGGCCGGCCACATCGTCGCCGCGTGCGGACAACAACTGCTCAAGAATCAGGGCGATCTTGCCGTGCCCGCCGGCTATCACTACGCGCATAGCCTCGACCCTACGGATGTGAGCGTGTCCCTGCGCCGGGCCGACGCGGGCTCACGCTAGGCTCTCGAACAGATGTTCTTACGAAGGGGTTCGTGTGCGGGTGATGGGAGTGGATCCCGGGTTGACGCGCTGCGGCCTGTCAGTGGTCGAGAGCGGTCGCGGTCGGCAGGTCACCGCGTTGGATGTGGACGTGGTCCGCACGCCGGCCGATGCACCGCTGCAAAAGCGGCTGCTGGAAATCAGTGATGTCGCCGAATACTGGATGGACACCCACCGGCCGGATGTGATCGCCATCGAGCGGGTCTTCGCCCAGCAGAATGTGTCCACGGTGATGGGAACCGCGCAGGCCGGCGGCGTGATCGCGCTGGCCGCGGCCCGCCGCGACATCGAGGTGCACTTTCACACCCCGTCGGAGGTGAAGGCGGCGGTCACCGGCAACGGCCGTGCCGACAAGGCACAGGTTACCGAGATGATCACCAGAATCCTTGCGCTGCAGGCCAAGCCGACCCCAGCCGACGCCGCCGATGCCCTGGCCTTGGCCATCTGCCACTGCTGGCGCGCGCCGATGATCGCGCGGATGGCCGCCGCCGAGGCGCTGGCCGCCGAGCAGCGCCGTAAGTATCAGGCCCGACTGAAGGCGGCCCGGGCATGATCGCCTCGGTGCGCGGCGAGGTCATCGACATCGCCCTCGACCACGCCGTGATCGAGGCGGCCGGTGTCGGCTACAAGGTGATGGCGACACCGTCGACGCTGGCCACACTGCGTCGAGGTGCCGAATCCCGGCTGATCACCGCGATGATCGTGCGTGAGGACTCGATGACCCTCTACGGCTTCGCCGACGGGGAAGCGCGCGACCTGTTCCTCACCCTGCTGGGGGTCTCCGGTGTCGGCCCCAAGATCGCGTTGGCGACGCTGGCGGTCCATGACCCGCAGGCCCTGCGGCAGGCGCTGGCCGATGGCGATGTCACGGCGTTGACCCGGGTTCCGGGCATCGGCAAACGCGGTGCCGAGCGCATGGTGCTCGAACTACGCGACAAGATCGGTCCGGTCACCCCCGGGGCAGTCGGCGGGGCCGTGGGCCACGCAGTGCGCGCCCCGGTGGTGGAAGCGCTTGTCGGACTTGGTTTTGCGGCCAAACAAGCCGAGGAAGCCACCGACAAGGTGCTGGCCAACGATCCCGAGGCGACGACGGCTTCCGCGCTGCGGGCGGCGCTGTCCATGTTGGGTAAGAAGTGATGGGCCGATTCGACGACACCGACGACCCCGACGAGCGGGAGGTCTCACCCGCGCTGACCGTCGGTGAGGGGGATATCGACGCCAGCCTGCGGCCACGTTCGTTGGGGGAGTTCATCGGTCAGCCGCGGGTGCGCGAGCAGCTGCAACTGGTCATCGAGGGCGCCAAGAACCGCGGCGGCACACCGGATCACATCCTGCTGTCCGGTCCGCCCGGGCTCGGTAAGACGTCGCTGGCGATGATCATCGCGGCCGAGCTGGGCTCCTCGCTGCGGCTCACCTCAGGTCCCGCTTTGGAGCGGGCGGGTGACCTGGCCGCGATGCTGTCCAACCTCGTCGAGCACGATGTGTTGTTCATCGACGAGATCCACCGCATCGCCCGGCCCGCCGAGGAGATGCTGTACCTGGCGATGGAGGACTTCCGCGTCGACGTCGTGGTCGGCAAAGGCCCCGGGGCCACCTCGATCCCGCTTGAGGTCGCGCCCTTCACGTTGGTGGGAGCGACCACCCGGTCCGGGGCGCTGACCGGTCCGCTGCGGGACCGGTTCGGGTTCACCGCGCACATGGACTTCTACGAGCCGGTCGAACTCGAGCGGGTGCTGGCCCGGTCGGCCGGCATCCTCGGCATCGAGCTGGGTGCCGACGCCGGCACGGAGATCGCCCGGCGCTCCCGGGGCACGCCCCGCATCGCCAACCGGCTGCTGCGTCGGGTCCGCGATTATGCCGAGGTGCGCGCCGACGGCGTGATCACCCGCGACATCGCCAAGGCGGCGCTGGAGGTCTACGACGTCGACGAGCTCGGCCTGGACCGCCTGGACCGCGCCGTGTTGTCCGCGCTGACCCGCAGTTTTGGTGGCGGCCCCGTCGGGGTGTCGACGCTCGCGGTGGCCGTCGGCGAAGAGGCCACCACGGTCGAGGAAGTGTGTGAACCGTTCTTGGTGCGGGCGGGCATGGTGGCCCGCACGCCACGCGGCAGGGTGGCCACACCGCTGGCGTGGACGCACCTGGGATTGCAGCCGCCGGTTACCGGGCTGGGGCAGCCAGGGCTGTTTGAATAGGCGGCATGGTTATCGCCGGTCTGGTGTTCGCCGCGCTCGCCGCGGCCCTGCATGTCTACATCTTCGTGATGGAGTCGCTGACCTGGACTTCACCACGGACCCGCGCCACCTTCGGTCTCAGCGAGGAGCAAGCCCGGGCCACCAAGGAGCTGGCGTTCAACCAGGGCTTCTACAACCTGTTCCTGGCCATCGTCGCGGTGGTTGGCATCGTGGCTATGGGCTTGGGGCACAGCGCGGTTGGGGTTGCCCTGGTGTTAGCCGGGGCGGGGTCGATGCTGGCCGCGGCCGCGGTGCTGTTGATCAGCTCACCGGACAAGGCGCGGGCGGCGATCACCCAGGGCATCTTTCCGCTGCTCGCCGTCGCACTGATCGCGGTCAGCCTGCTCTAGGCCGTTTGTAGGACGCGACCCCCATACGTTCGGGCATGAGCACTTGACCCTCACGCGACGTGAGGCGCCAGTCTGATCAACATGACGCAGGAGTTGCCGGTGGATGAGCTCACCGTCGGCCAGGTGGCTGAGCGTTTTCGCATCACGGTCCGGACACTTCACCACTACGACGAGATCGGGTTGTTGACCCCGACCCGGCGTGGCGCCTCGGGATACCGGGTCTACACGTCGGCCGACCTGATGCGGCTGTCCCAGATCATCGTGTACCGCCGGCTCGAGTTCTCGCTTGAGGAGATCGCGAGCCTGCTGGACGAGGGCGATGAGGTCAGTCACCTGGTCCGTCAGCGCGAACGCGTCATGACCCGCCTCGACGAGATGAAGGACCTCGTCGAGGCCATCGATCAGGCATTGGAGAAGGCAATGACGAACACCCCCATGACCGACGACGACATGCGCGAACTCTTCGGCGAGGACTTCGACGACTATCAGGCCGAGGTCGAACAGAAGTGGGGCCAGACCCCGGAGTGGAAGGAGTCGCAGCGTCGAGCGAAGGCCTACGGCAAGGACGAGTGGATCCAGATCAAGGCCGAGGGAGAAGCCGTCGAGCAGGCCCTGTCCGACGCTTTCCGTAGCGGACTTCCGGCCGACTCCGACGCGGCAATGGATGCCGCCGAGCGGCACCGGCTGCACGTGAACCGCTGGTTCTACGACTGCTCGAGCGAATTCCACCGCAAGTTGGGAGACCTGTACGTGAGCGATCCGGCTTACGTCGCAAGGTACGACGAATCTTTCGCCCTTCCGGGCCTGGCGGCGTTCTGCCGCGACGCGATTCATGCGAACGCGGACCGAGCCGCTCGCTGACGGGACAACGGCTTCCCTCGGCGCTGATTGGCCGCGGTCCTGGATAAGGACCGCGGCCGCTCAGGGGGGATCTTCCCTTGTGGGGAAGTCTGTTACAGCAAACCGAGCAGTTTCAGATCGCTGATGTACTTGACGATGATCTCGCGGCTGACGTGCGGAATGTCTTTGTCCGGGCCGATCTTCGCTTCCTGCACCGCGGCGCGGAACACGTCGGTCGGTGCCATCGCGCCGTTCACCGGCATGCCGGGCTGTTGGTAGTTGTGCAGCAACGGCAGCAGTGAGGCCTGACGTTGCCTGTCGGGCAACGCCCGCAACGTGGTCTCGAAGCGGGACAACCACTCGGGGTACTCGTCGACCCGTTGGATCGGGTATCCGGCCTCGATGAGCCAGTCGACGAACTCGTCCATACCGAGACCGTCGTCGTGCGGGTTCATCACGTGATAGGTCTCGAAGCCGTCCTGCACGTGGGCGCCCAGGGTCGAGATGGCCTCGGCGATAAACTCGACGGGCAGGCCGTCGTAGTGCGAGCGCCGGCGCTCGCCGTCGGGACCGAGCTGGTTGAAGGATTTCGGTGCCACACCGGTGGCGACCAGGCTGAACATCATGCGGGTGAACATGTCCGGCAGGTTCAACTGCCCGGCATAGGTGGTGTCGGCCAGGATCATGTCGCACCGGAACACCGTCACCGGCAGGCCGGCCAGATCGTGAGCCTCGCGCAGCAGCACCTCACCGGCCCACTTGCTGTTGCCGTAGCCATTGGCGTAGCTGTCATCGACACGTCGGGTCGCGCTGATCTCACGAATGTCCGCGTCCTCCACGAACTTTCCGGGCTCGATGCCCCCGCCGACGCCGATCGTCGACACGTAGGCGAACGGCTTGATCCGCGTGGTGAGCGCGATACGGATGAGCTCGGCAGTCCCGAGTGCGTTGGGGCCGAACAGTTCGCTGTAGGGCAGCACGTGGTTGACCAGTGCGGCCGGGTCGACGATGAAATCGACGGTGTCGGCCAGTCGCTGCCAGGTCGCGGGGTCGAGGCCCAGGTCGGCCTCGCCCTTGTCGCCGGCGATCACTTCAAGGTGGTCGGCGGCCAGTTCACGGTAGTGCGCCAGCAGTTTCGGGTCGCCACTGTCGAAGGTCTTGTCGAGCCGTGCGCGGGCTTCGTCGTCGGACTTTGCGCGCACAAGGCAGATGACCTTGCCGTCAACCAGATCCATGCGCTCCAGCCATTCCAGGGCCAGGTAGCGGCCCAGGAATCCGGTTGCGCCTGTGAGCAGTACGGTGCGGATCTCATTGACCGGACCGGGCAGGCCCGGCGCGGCGGCCAAGGTTGCGGCGTCGATGAACTTGTCGAGAGTCAGGTCGGCCGCGTGGACTTCGGTCGCGTTGCGCCCGTGCACCGAGCTGAATGTCGGCCGCAGATTGGCGCCAGAGCGCTGAGCCTCGATGTAGCCGGCAATGGTCTGCAGATCCGATGCCGGACTGACGATCGCCGACACCGGCACCTCGACGCCGAAGATCTCCTGCAGCAGGTTTCCGAAGGTCAAGGCGGACAACGAATCTCCGCCGAGGTCGGTAAAGTGGGCCTCGGGCGCCAGATCGGATGCCGCAGCACCCAGCAGGGCACCGGCGGCCCGGCTCACGGTGTCGAGCACGGGAGCCTGAGCACCGCTGCGCCGCAGCTCGCTCAGTTCGTTGGCCTGGCCCTCGGCCAGCTCCGTGTACAGCTGCTCCAACCGCTCACCGTAATGGCTCTTCAGATTGGGGCGTGCCAGCTTGCGGATGCCGGTCAGCAGGCCGTTCTCCAAGCTGAAAGGCGTTGTCTCCACGATGAAATCGCGCGGAACCTCGTAAGACTGCAGACCGGCGGCGCGGGCCGCATCCTGCAGTGAGTCGCCGATCGCCTGCTTCGACGCGGTGGGATCGGTGGGTACCACGACGGCCAGCAGATACGAGCGGGCGCTGTTGCCGTAGATGAAGATCTGGCGCACCAGCGGGCTGTCCCCGAAGACCGCCTCGAGCTTGGAGACGGTGACGAACTCGCCCTGGGAAAGTTTGAGCACGTTGTTGCGCCGGTCGAGGTACTCGACATGATCGGGGCCCAGCTCGGCCACGATGTCTCCGGTGCGGTAGTACCCGTCCTCGTCGAACATCTCGGCGGTGATCTCCGGGCGCTTGTAATAGCCGGGGAACATCTGCTCGGACTTGACCAGCAGCTCACCGCGCGGGTGGGGCTGGTCGGTACGGAAGTAGCCCAGGTCCGGTACGTCGACCAGCTTGTAGTCGATGACCGGCGGACGCTGGATGTAGCCGTCGACGAACACCGAGCCGGCCTCCGTCGAGCCGTACCCCTCCAGCAGGTGCATGTCGAGCAGCCGCTCGACCCAGTTCTTCATCTCCGCGGAGATCGGAGCGGAACCCGTCATCGCCGAGACGAACCGTCCGCCCAGCAGGTCCTCGCGGACCTCGGCGAGCACTGCGTCCTCACTGCCGCCGGAACGGTCGAGCCGGCTCTGGTACTCCTGGTACAGCATGTCCCAGATCCGGGGCACGAAGCTCAGCTGCGTGGGCCGGACCAGGGCGAGGTCCTCGAGGAAGGTCGAAAGGTCGCTGCGGGCAGCGAAATACGCGGTGCCACCCGAGCTGAGCGTGCCGATCAGGATGCCGCGACCCATGACGTGGCTCATCGGCATGAAGTTGAGGGTGATCGCCGGCAGTGCCGCCTGGTTCTCGTCCCAAGTTGCCTTGGTGGCCAGCTGCCACATGTTGGCGACCTTGCTCTCCGGATACATCGCCCCCTTGGGGGTGCCGGTGCTGCCGGAGGTGTAGATCAGCATGGCCAGCGGATCGGGCTGGCCCGGGGTGTACAGCCGGGCGTCGGCCAGTGAGCGGCCGCGATCGAGGACGTCGGCCAATGGTTCGACGACAACGTCGGTGCCGGCGAGCGCGGACTTGGCGGCCTCGAAGGCTTCGCGCTGAGCGTCGACCTGGGGCCGGTAGTCGAAGACCACCAGCTGGCGGGGCACGGGTCCGGAGCGCACCAATTCAACTGCGTCGTCGAGGAAATCGATGCTCGCCGCGATCACGGTCGGTTCGGTCTCGGCGACGATGGGCCGCAGGGTGGTGACGGGCGCGCTGGTCTGCAGCGGCACCGACACGGCGCCGAGCTCGATGAGGGCGGTGTCGATGGTGGTGTAGTCGACGCTGGTGAACCCGAGGATGGCGACGCGATCGCCGGGCTTCACCGGGTGGTTGTGCCAGGCGTTGGTCACGGCCTGAACGCGGTCGCCCAACTGCCGGTAGGTGATGGTGTCAAAACGGGGGAGCAGCGCGGCCGACGTGCGTCCGTCGGCATCGGTGACGAACTCCACGGCGCGCTGTCCGAGCGCGGGGCGGTCGGCGTACCCGGCGAACACCGCTTTGACGATGGCCGGCAATCTGAGGTCGGGTTGGGCCACGGCAGCGTTGACGGCATCGTCGGGGCGGGCCGCGGCAAACTGCGAATCGGTGTCATAGAGGTGTGCGATGCGGTGTTCGAGCTGGTCTTCGTGTGCTTCGGTGGTCATATCGGTCCCCTGAGCAAATCAAAATAACTATGGTCGGCGCATTTGTCGCGCCTACTCATTACTACGTTAGTAAAACTAATTATATTTCGAGTTGCCAGCGCCCATGGTGCGAGATGCATCACGCCGGCGTGTGCTCGCCCCTGAGGCGGGGCGAGCACACGCGGGCGATCACAACAAGCCGAGTTGCTGCAGGTCGGTGATGTACTTGACGATCACGGCCGGGCTGACATGGGGGATGTCCTTGTCGGGCCCGATCTTGGCTTCCTGCACCGCGGCGCGGAAGTGGTCCGTAGGCGCCAGGGCGCCCAGCATCGGCCGCTCGGGCTTC
The DNA here is from genome assembly GCF_005924235.1 of Mycobacterium sp. DBP42. NCBI lineage: Bacteria > Bacillati > Actinomycetota > Actinomycetes > Mycobacteriales > Mycobacteriaceae > Mycobacterium > Mycobacterium sp. DBP42. The sequence goes on along the minus strand of NZ_VCMY01000032.1, from coordinate 51,480 downwards.
TGATAGTTGTGCAGCAGAGGCAACAACGAGGCCTGACGCTGCTTGTCCGGCAGGGCGCGCAGGGTGCTCTCGAAGCGCTGGATCCACTGTCCGTAATCGGGGATGCGCTCGATCGGGTAGCCGGCCTCGATGAGCCAGTCCGTGAACTCGTCCATGCCGAGGCCGTCGTCATACGGGTTCATCACGTGGTAGGTCTCGAAGCTCTCGACCGATTGGCCGCCCAGCGTCGAGATCGACTCGGCGATGAACTCGACTGGCAGCCCGTCGTAATGCGAGCGCTGCCGGTTGCCGTCGGAATCGAGCTCATAGAAGGACTTCGGCGCGATACCGCTGGCGACCAGGCTGAACATCATCCGGGTGAACATGTCCGGCAGGTTCAGCTGGCCCGAGTACGTGGTGTCGGCCAGGATCATGTCGCAGCGGAAGACCGCCACCGGCAGCCCGCACAGGTCGTTGGCCTCGCGCAGCAGGACCTCGCCGGCCCACTTGCTGTTGCCGTACCCGTTGGCATAGCCGTCGTTGATCTTGCGGACCGCACTCATCTCCCGGACATCGACGTTCTCGACGAACTTCCCGGGCTCGATCTGATCGCCCACGCCGATGGTCGACACGTAGGTGTACGGCTTGATCTTCGTGGTGAGCGCGATCTTGATCAGCTCGGCGGTGCCCAGGGCGTTGGGACCGAACAGCTCGCTGTACGGGAGCACGTGGTTGACCAGTGCGGCCGGGTCGACGATGAGGTCGACTTCGTCGGCCAGCCGCTGCCAGGTCTGCTGATCCAGTCCGAGGTTCTCCTCGCCCTTGTCGCCGGCGATCACCTCGAGGTGATCGGCAGCCAGAACTTGGTAGTGCGCAAGCAGTTTCGCGTCGCCGGAATCGAAGGTGGCGTCGAGTCGGGCGCGGGCTTCGTCGTCGGACTTGGCGCGGACCAGCGCGATCACCTTGCCGTCGACGAGGTCCATGCGCTCCAGCCATTCCAGCGCCAGGTAGCGGCCCAGGAAGCCGGTGGCGCCGGTGAGCAGCACGGTCCGCACCTCGGCCGGAGCCTTGGGCAGGCCTGGCGCTGCGGCCAGCGTGTCGGCGTCGAGGAACTTGTCCAACGTGAGGTCGGCGGCACTGACCTCGGCGGCGTGCCTGCCGTGCACCGACGCGTAGGTCGGGCGCTTGGATCCGCTGCGCTGCGCTTCGATGTGCGCAGCGATACCGGCCAGATCAGTGGCCGGGCTGACGATCACGCCGACCGGCACATCCACGTCGAAGATCTCGCGGAGTAGATTGCCGAAAGTCAACGCTGACAGGGAATCTCCACCCAGATCGGTGAAGTGGGCATCGGGTCCCAGGTCGGATGCGGCAGCGCCCAGCAGCGCGCCGGCCGCCCGGCTGACGGTCTCCAGCACCGGGGCGTCAGCCGCGCCCGTGCGCAGTGCACGCAACTCGTTGGCCTGCGTCTCGGCCAGATCGGCGTAGAGCTGCTCGAGCCGATCGCCGTAGTGCGCCTTCAACTTCGGCCAGGCCAGTTTGCGGATACCGGTCAGCAGACCGTTTTCCAGGCTGAACGGTGTGGTCTCCACGATGAAGTCGCGTGGGATCTCGTAGGACTGCAGGTCGGCCTCTCTGGCGACCTCTTGCAGGGATGCGCTGATCGCTTCTTTCGTGACACCCGGGTCGGTGGGTACCACCACGGCCAGCAGGTAGGGCTGTGCGCTGTTGCCGTAGACGTAGATCTGTTGCACCAGTGGGCTGTTGCCGAACACGGCCTCCAGCTTGGCCAATGTGACGAACTCACCCTGGGCGAGCTTGAGCACGTTGTTGCGCCGGTCGACGTAACGTAGCTGGTCCGGGCCGACCTCGGCGACGACGTCGCCGGTGCGGTAGAAGCCGTCCTCGTCGAACACCGAAGCGGTGACCTCGGGACGCTTGTAATAGCCGGGGAACAGGTTCTCGGTCTTGATCAGCAGCTCGCCGCGAGGGTGCGGCTGGTCGGTGCCGAAGTAGCCGAGATCGGGGACGTCGACCAGCTTGTAGTCGATCACCGGTGGGCGCTGAACGACACCGTCGAACAGCGCCATCCCGGCCTCGGTGGAGCCGTAGCCCTCCAACAGGTGGATTCCGAGCATGTCTTCGGTCCAGGCCTTGAGCTCGGCAGAGATGGGCGCCGAGCCGGTCATCGCCGCCACGAACCGTCCGCCGAGCACCTGGTCGCGCACCTCGGCCAACACCTCGGCCTCGACGGCGTCGCGGTCGGCGTCGGCCTCGGCCAGGCGGTGATCGACCCGGCTGCAGAACTCGCTGTGGATCATCTCCCATACGCGCGGAACGAAATTCAGCTCCGTGGGCCGCGTCAGGGCGAGGTCCTCCAAGAGCGTGGACAGGTCGCTGCGGGCCGCGAAGTAGCAGGTGCCGCCGGCGGCGAGAGAGGCGTAGAGGACGCCGCGGCCCATCACATGGCTCATCGGCATGAAGCTCAGATTGATCGCCGAGCTCACCGGTCCGAGCCAGGCCTTGCTGTTGCGCCGCCAGAACTTGGCGACCGAGCTCTGCAGGTACATCGCACCCTTGGGGGCGCCGGTGCTGCCAGAGGTGTAGATCAGCAAGGCGAGCGGATCGGTGCCGTCGGACTCGGGGGCCGGGGGTGTCGGCAGTTCGCGGCCGCGGTTGAGCAGATCGGCCAGAGTTGCGACCGCCGTACCGGCCCCGGCGACCTTCTCGGTGGCCGATGCCACCGCGTCGCGATGATCGTCGACCTCGCCGTGGTGGTCGAAGACGACCAGCTGGGCCGGAGTGTGGGCATTGAGTGCCAGCTGGACGGCATCGGCGAGGTGGCCGACACTCGCGGCGATCACCACTGGTTCGGTCTCGGTCACGATGGGCGCCAGGGCCTCGGGCGACGAGCTGGTCTGCAGGGGCACCGACACCGCGCCGATCTGGCTCAGTGCGGTGTCGATCACGGTGTAGTCAGCGCTGGTGAAACCCAGGATGGCGACCCGGTCTCCGGCCGCGACGCCGGAGGCGTGCAAGGCCGCGGCGAGGGAGCGGATCCGATCCCAGAGTTCGCCGTAGCTGATGGTGTCGAACCGGGGGAGAAGATGCGCGCTGGTGCGTCCCGTGGCCGGGTCGGCGACGAATTCGACGGCGCGTTCGCCGAGCGCGGGCCGCTCGGCGTAACCCTGCAGGACGGTCTGGACGATTTCGGGCAGAAGCAGGCCGGGGACGTCGACGGCGGCGGTGACGGTGTCGCTGGGAATCGCGGCGGCGAACTGTGGATCGTTGGCGGTCAGATCGGCTATGCGGCTCGCCAGTTGCTCATCACGAGTGTCAAACGACATCAAAAATCCTCTTCACAGATAGCGGAAATAATCACCGGCGCAACGTTGCGCTACTGAACTACTACGTTAGTGAAACTAAACTTATTTCCGGAAAACCAGCTTCTCAGCTGTCAATGTGCTGTGAGTCTGGTCGTTCCGGTGTGAGCGCCGGGCGGGCCTGATACCCGAGTCCATGCGCAACGCGCCCGGATGAAACGCATGCCTTGAAGGGTAGGAGCGTTACCTGCCCGTCAGTTCGGGGTACCCAGCGGGGTGTCAAAGGAGGCATCATGACCGAATTCGATACTCGCGGTAGCCGGCTACGGATGCGGCGCAGCCGCGGCGCCGCCAGCGGCCTTTTGCTGGTTCTACTGGGAATCTGGGGCGCGCTGATCCCGTTCATCGGACCGTACTTCGACTTCGCCTACACCCCGGACCAAGCCTGGGTTTGGACCTCGGCGCGCGGCTGGCTGGAAGTGCTTCCCGGTGCCGTCACGGCGCTGGGCGGTCTGCTTCTCCTGGTTTCGAGTAACCGGGCCACGGCCCACTTCGGCGCATGGCTGGCGGTACTCGGCGGGGCCTGGTTCGTGGTCGGCCGAGCGCTCGCAGGGCCGCTGGGCATCGGCGACCCCGGGATGCCGATAGCCGTGACCGATGCCAAGCGCGTGACGCTGGAACTGGCCTACTTCTCCGGCCTCGGCGCGCTGATCGTGTTCTTGGGCGCCATCGCGGTCGGCCGATTGTCGGTTCGCAGTGTGCGTGACGTCGAATACGCGCAGCGGCCCGTCACGGCAGCTGAGCCGGCTGCCGTCACTGAGGCGCCGCGGACCGAAGCCGTGGCCGCACCTCGGCGCCGGGGCTGGGGCGGACTGTTCGGTGGCCGTCACACCCACGCGCACTAGCGCCTCAGAGATCGCGCAGGATCAGCTCGAGCACGTCGAGTCCCTCGATGAGCAGTTCGTCGCTGATCGTGAGCGGTGGCAGGAAGCGCAGCACGTTTCCGTAGGTGCCACAGGACAGCACGATCACGCCCGCCGCGTGGGCACCGGCGCACAGCGCCTTGGTCAGCTCCGCGTCGGGCGTGGTGGTGCCTGGCTTCACCAGCTCGACGGCGATCATCGCGCCCCGGCCGCGCACGTCGCCGATCCGGTCGTCCTCGGCCTGCAACCGGCCCAGCCGGTCTTTCATGAGCTGCCCGATGTGCTGGGCGCGGGTCACCAACCCGTCGGCCTCGATGGTCTCGATGGTCGCCAGCGCCGCCGCGCACGCAACCGGATTTCCGCCATAGGTGCCACCCAGCCCGGACACATGCGGGGAGTCCATGATCTCGGCCCGCCCGGTCACCGCGGACAACGGCAGGCCGTCGGCGATGCCCTTGGCGGTGACGATCAGATCGGGATCGATGCCCTCGTGCTCACACGCGAACATCGCCCCGGTGCGGGCGAACCCGGTCTGGACTTCGTCGGCGATGAACACCACGTCGTTGTCGCGGCACCACCCCAACAGCGCCGGCAGGAACCCCTCGGCCGGGACGATGAAACCGCCCTCGCCCTGGATGGGCTCGATGATGACCGCGGCCAAGTTGTCGGCGCCGACCTGCTTTTCCATCACGTCGATGGCCCGCCGGGCCGCGAGCGCGCCGTCGGTGGCCAACTCCTTGCCGAACTCGGCATCGCGGAACGGATAGGACAACGGCGCCCGATAGACCTCGGGCGCAAACGGACCGAAGCCGTGCTTGTACGGCATGACCTTGGCGGTCAGTGCCATCGTGAGGTTCGTGCGCCCGTGATACGCGTGGTCGAAGGAGACGACGGCCGGCTTGTGGGTATGGGAACGCGCGATCTTGACCGAGTTCTCCACGGCCTCGGACCCCGAGTTGAACAGCGCCGAACGCTTTTCACCACGAACCGGCGTCAGCCGGTTGAGGTGCTCGCAGACCGCGACGTACTGCTCGTACGGCGTCACCATGAAGCAGGTGTGGGTGAAGTCGGCGGCTTGTGCGGCCACGGCCTCGACCACGCGCGGCGACGAGTTTCCGATGGTGGTGACGGCGATGCCCGAGCCCAGGTCGATCAGCCGGTTGCCGTCGACATCCTCGACGATGCCACCGCCGGCGCGGGCGGCATATACGGGCATGGTGTTGCCGACCCCGCGGGCGACCGCGGCCGTTCTACGGCCGATCAACGCCTCGGATTTGGGTCCGGGGATGGTGGTGGCCAGATGGCGACTCTGCTCGGGATGACTCAACACTGCCTCCTCGACGGGGAAGGGCGACGCCGGAAAGAACGCGTTCTGAGCCTAGTTGCGAGGCCCGCCAGTCGGCGGCGAATGGGGTGGTCCGGGTCGGCGGCGGTATCGTGGCCTCGGTCGCCCTGACATCCGACACAACACGAAAGACATACCTGACATGGATCTCGTCATTTTCCTGCCCCTGCTGATCGTCATGGGCGCGTTTATGTTCTTCGCGTCGCGTCGTCAGCGCAAGGCCATGCAGGCGACCATTGACCTGCACAACTCGCTGCAGATCGGCGACCGCGTGCACACCACATCGGGCCTGCAGGCCACGATCACCGGCATCACCGACGACAACGTCGACCTGGAGATCGCCCCCGGCGTCGTCACCACCTGGATGAAGCTCGCGGTGCGCGACCGCATCGAGGAGGACACCGAGGACAGCGCCGACGCCGATGAGGCGGCCGGTGCGACCGAACTGACCGAGAGCACCGGCGTCACTGACACCGACGGCCTCAAAAAAGACTGACCGCAGAGCACCCAGCACAAGCACGTACCCTTTGCGGTGCTGACGAACTGATCTCGAGGAGACCCTAGAAACGTGGCATCGTCTTCGGCGCCGGTGCATCCTGCGCGCTACCTGACACTTTTCCTGGTCCTTCTGATCGGCGTTTATCTGCTGGTGTTCCTCACCGGCGACAAGCAGGCCAAGCCCAAACTCGGCATTGACCTGCAGGGCGGTACCCGGGTGACGCTGACCGCGCGCACCCCGGACGGCTCGACGCCGACCAGAGAGGCGCTCAACCAGGCCCAACAAATCATCAGTGCCCGCGTGGACGGTCTCGGCGTCTCGGGCTCGGAGGTCGTCATCGACGGCGACAACCTCGTGATCACCGTTCCCGGCAACGACGGCAGCGAGGCCCGCAACCTGGGCCAGACCGCCCGTCTGTACATCCGCCCGGTCGCCCGTGCGGTGCCGGTGGAGCAGCTCAAGCAACTCGCGCAAGGTGGCGCACCGGGCGCGCCGGGCGCGCCGGGCGCCCCGCCCGCACCAGGCGCCCCGCCCGCGCCGGGCGCAGCGCCCGGCCTTCCCGGTGCGATCCCGGGGCAGGCCCCGGGGGCACCGGCCGAAGCACCGGCAGCACCGCCGGTCAGCGCACCTGAGCCGGCACCTCAGCCGCGCCCGTACCCGCTTGACCCCGCGCCGGCTCCGGCGGAACCGACCCCGGCACCGGAACCCACTCCGGCACCCGCGCCGGCCCCGGGTGAGCCTGCGCCATCACCAGGTCCGCAGCCTGCGCCGCCAGGTGCTCCCGTCAGCGAGGCGCAGACTCGGGCCGCGCTGATCACGCTGGCGAAGACGATCCGCCAGAGCACCAATCCGATGATGCAGATCCAGGCGATCATGGAACGAGCCCAGAACTGCGACAAGGATGACGTGCTGGCCGGCAACGACGATCCCAAGTTGCCGCTGGTGACGTGCTCCACCGACGGCCAGACCGTCTACCTGCTCAGCCCATCGATCATGAGTGGCGAGGAGATCGAGAACGCCACGTCCGGTCTGAACCAGCAGCAGGGCCAGTACGTCGTCGACGTGACCTTCAAGAGCGGGGGAGCCAAGACCTGGGCCGACTTCACCGCGGCCAACGTGGGCACGCAGACGGCGTTCACGCTCGACTCACAGGTGGTCAGCGCCCCTGAGATCCGCGAGGCCATCCCCGGGGGAAACACCCAGATCACGGGCCAGTTCAACTCGGACACCGCCAAGGAACTGGCCAACGTGCTCAAGTACGGGTCGCTGCCGCTGTCGTTCGAATCGTCGGAAGCCGAGACCGTTTCGGCGACCCTGGGCCTGTCCTCGATGCGGGCCGGTCTGATCGCCGGTGCGGTGGGCCTGGCAGCGGTGCTGCTGTACTCGCTGCTGTACTACCGGGTGCTCGGTCTGCTGGTCGCCCTGTCGCTGATTGCCGCCGGCGCAATGGTTTTCGCCATCCTCGTGCTGCTCGGCAGGTACATCGGCTACACGCTCGACCTCGCCGGTATCGCCGGTTTGATCATCGGCATCGGTACCACCGCCGACTCGTTCGTGGTGTTCTTCGAACGAATAAAGGACGAGATCCGTGAGGGCCGGTCCTTCCGGTCGGCGGTGCCCCGAGGCTGGGCTCGCGCTCGCAAGACAATCGTGTCCGGCAACGCCGTGACCTTCCTGGCGGCCGCGGTGCTGTACTTCCTGGCCATCGGCCAGGTCAAGGGCTTCGCGTTCACCTTGGGGCTGACCACGATCCTGGACATCGTGGTGGTGTTCCTGGTGACCTGGCCGCTGGTGTACCTGGCCTCGAAGTCCCCGACGATGGCCAAACCTGCCTTCAACGGTCTCGGCGCGGTGCAACAGATCGCGCGGGAACGCCGTGAGGCTTCGCATGCGACCGCGGGACGGGGATAAGCACATGGCAGCGAAAAACGACACTGCAGCCGAGGACGTCAAGGACACCGCGGTGGAAGCGCCGAGTATCGAATCCACGGCTGCGGCACTGCCCAAGCACGGCTTCTTCGTCCGGCTCTACACGGGCACCGGCGCCTTTGAGGTGATCGGGCGCCGCAGGCTCTGGTACGCGATCAGCGGCCTCATCGTCGCGGTGTGCGTCGCCAGCATGGTGCTTCGCGGGTTCACCTTCGGTATCGACTTCGAGGGCGGCACCAAGGTGTCGATGCCCTCGGCCGGTTCCGAAGGGGTTGTCTCGGTCCAGCAGGTCGAGGACGTCTACAGCAAGACCCTGAACCGGGCGCCCGAATCCGTGGTGCTGGTCGGCAGCGGCGACTCGGCCACTGTCCAGATCCGTTCGGAGACACTGTCCGAACCGGAGATCGAACAGTTGCGGACGGCGCTGTTCGACGAATTCCATCCCAAGGGCAGCGACGGCCAGCCCAGCAAGCAGGCGATCAGCGACTCGAAGGTCTCGGAGACCTGGGGCGGCCAGATCACCAACAAGGCACTGATCGCGCTTGTGGTCTTCATCGTGCTGGCCTCGATCTACATCGCATGGCGCTACGAGCGCTACATGGCGATGGCCGCGATGGCCACGCTGGTATTCGACCTGGTCGTGACCGCCGGTGTGTACTCGTTGGTCGGGTTCGAGGTCACTCCTGCCACGGTCATCGGTCTGCTGACGATTCTGGGCTTCTCTCTGTATGACACGGTGATCGTGTTCGACAAGGTCGAGGAGAACACCCACGGCTTCGAACACACCACCCGCCGGACGTTCGCCGAGCAGGCCAACCTCGCCGTCAACCAGACCTTCATGCGCTCGATCAACACCAGCTTGATCTCGGTGCTGCCGATCGTGGCGCTGATGGTGGTGGCGGTCTGGCTTCTCGGTGTCGGAACGCTGATGGACCTGGCCCTGGTCCAGCTGGTCGGTGTCATCGTCGGCACCTACTCGTCGATCTTCTTCGCCACGCCGCTGCTCGTCTCGTTGCGTGAACGCACCGAGCTGGTGCGCAAGCACACCAAGAAAGTGCTGAATCGCCGCGAGAAGGGCAGCAAGGCGGCGACGTCCACCAAGGACACGGCAGACGCCTCCGTTGCGTCGGACACGGACGCCGGTACCGAGACGGTGGCCGTCTCGGTCGCCGGCGAGCCCGCACCGGACAAGCCGGCACCCGGTGCGCGACCGGCCCCACGGACCGGACGTCCGTCGGGCAAACGGAACACCCGGCGGTAAACCGCATGGTTCAGTGGCAGGGCATCGCCCGGGCACGGACGGCGGTGACGGCGGCGACGCTGTCCGTGGTCACCGCGATGAGCCTGGCGGCCTGTTCGGGCAGCTCGGCCGACGAGATCGACTACGCCGTCGACGGCACCTTGACCACCTACAACACCAACACGGTGGCCGGGGCCGCGTCAGCCGGTCCGCAGGCGTTCGCACGGGCGTTGACGGGCTTTGCGTATCACGGCCCCGAGGGCCAGATGGTCGCCGACAACGACTTCGGCTCGGTGTCGGTGGTGGGGCGTGCCCCGCTGATCCTCGATTACGTGATCAGCGACAAGGCGGTCTATTCCGACGGTAAGCCGATCACCTGCGACGACCTCGTACTGGCGTGGGGCGCACAGTCCGGGCGTTTCCCCGGGTTCGATGCCGCCAGTCGGGCGGGTTACCGCGACATCGCGTCCGTGGACTGCGCACCCGGCCAGAAGCGAGCCCGGGTGTCGTTCGCCCAGGACCGCGGATTCCTCGACTATGGGCATCTGTTCGCGGCGACATCGCTGATGCCCTCGCACGTCATCGCAGACGAACTCGGTCTCGGCGACGGGGGCGTGGCGACGGCGCTGCAGAACGGCGACCAACCCACGATCGACCGGATATCCAAGGCATGGAACACCGTCTGGGATCTCAAACCCGACCTCGATCTCAAGAAGTTCCCGTCGTCGGGTCCGTACCGGATCGACTCGGTGTCCGAGGACGGCGTGGTGGTCCTGGTGGCCAACGACAAGTGGTGGGGCACCCCGGCGATCACCAACCGGATTGCCGTGTGGCCACGTGGCGCCGACATCCAGGAGCGGGTCAACCAGGGATCATTCGACGTCGTCGACATCGAATCCGGATCGTCGGGCCTGCTCAACCTGCCCGATGACTACGTCAGCATGGAAAGCCCGTCGGCCGGGATCGAGCAGCTGATCTTCGCGCCGGGTGGTCCGCTGGCGGCCCCTTCGGCGCGACGGGCCGTTGCGTTGTGCACCCCGCGGGACGTGATCGCGCGCAACGCCGCGACTCCGATCATCAACTCGCGGCTCAGCCCGGTCACCGACGACGCGTTCAGTGCGGCCGAGAACGTCGGTGAGGCAGCGCAATTCGGTGTGGCCAACCCCGACGCGGCCCGCGCTGCCCTCAACAACAAGCCGCTGACCGTCCGGATCGGCTACCAGACGCCCAACGCGCGGTTGGCCGCGACGGTCGGTGCCATCGCGAAATCGTGTGCGGCAGCGGGCATCACCGTTCAGGATGCCGGATCGGCGACCGCCGGGCCGGTGGCCCTGCGCAACAACGAGCTCGACGGGTTGCTGGCCGGCACGGGCGGGGCCGCGGGTAGCGGCTCCTCGGGTTCCTCGGCCATCGACGCCTACGCATTCCACTCCGGCAACGGCAACAACCTGCCGGGTTACGTCAATGAGCGGGTCGACGGGATCATCGATGCCCAGGCCGTCACGGCGGATCCGAAGGAACTGGCCCGGCTGGCGGGGGAGGGCGCCCCGATCCTCTGGAACGACATGCCGACCCTGCCGCTGTACAGGCAGCAGCGCACGGTGCTGACCTCGACCAAGATGTATGCCGTGAGCAGTAACCCGACCCGCTGGGGCGCAGGCTGGAACATGGATCGTTGGAAGCTGTCGACATGAGCGGCGACATCGCCAGGGTCTCGGAGCTGGTCAGGAAACTGATCCGGGAGGTTCCCGACTTTCCCGAGCCAGGTGTGCAGTTCAAGGATCTGACCCCGCTGCTCGCCGATGCCGAGGGGCTCGGCGCGGTGACCGACGCGCTGGCCGCCACCGCGGCCGATGCCGATCTGGTCGCGGGACTGGACGCGCGGGGATTCCTGCTGGGTGCCGCGGTCGCCACCCGGCTCGGTGTGGGTGTGCTGGCGGTACGCAAGGGCGGGAAGCTGCCGCCGCCGGTACACAGCGTCACGTATCAGCTTGAGTACGGCAGCGCCACGTTGGAGATCCCGGCCGACGGGATTGATATCGCCGGTCGCAATGTTGTGATCATCGACGATGTCCTTGCCACCGGCGGGACCCTGGCCGCCGCGTCCAGGCTGCTCGAGGCCGGCGGCGCGACTGTGCGCAGTGCGGCGGTGGTGCTGGAACTGACGGCGCTGGGTGGCCGGGAGGTTGTGGCACCGCTACAGGTCAGCAGCCTGCACACGGTGTGAGGGATATCCTCGGACTCTGAAGCGTTAACTCCGGGAGGTGACGATGGCCGGCGATACGGGTACGGACGCCACGGCGGGCCAGGCTGTCCAGTCGCCCCCGGCGCTGCCGGGCGCCACGGGGCCCGATGCCACCAAGACCAGCGCCTCACGGCGGGTGCGCGCGCGGTTGGCGCGCCGGATGACCGCGCAGCGCAGTGCGGTCAACCCCGTCCTGGAGCCCTTGGTCGCGGTACACCGTGAGATCTATCCGAAGGCCGATCTGCAGCTGCTGCAGCGTGCCTACGACGTGGCCGAGCAGCGTCACGCCGACCAGCTCCGCAAGTCCGGCGACCCCTACATCACCCATCCGTTGGCGGTGGCCAACATCCTGGCCGAGCTCGGTATGGACACCACCACGCTGGTGGCCGCACTGCTGCACGACACCGTGGAGGACACCGGGTACACGCTGGAGGCTCTGACCGCCGAGTTCGGTGCCGAGGTGGGCCACCTCGTCGACGGGGTGACCAAGCTGGACAAGGTGGTGCTCGGCTCGGCGGCCGAGGGCGAGACGATCCGCAAGATGATCATCGCGATGGCCCGCGACCCGCGGGTGCTGGTGATCAAGGTGGCCGACCGGCTGCACAACATGCGCACCATGCGCTTCCTGCCGCCCGAGAAGCAGGCCCGCAAGGCCCGCGAGACGCTGGAAGTCATTGCCCCCCTTGCGCATCGACTCGGCATGGCCACGGTCAAGTGGGAGCTGGAGGATCTGTCGTTCGCGATCCTGCACCCCAAGAAGTACGAGGAGATCGTGCGCCTGGTCGCCGACCGGGCACCGTCACGCGACACCTATCTGGCCAAGGTGCGCGCCGAGATCGGCGTGGCGCTGAGTGCGATGAAGATCAACGCCGTGGTCGAGGGCAGGCCCAAGCACTACTGGTCGATCTATCAGAAGATGATCGTCAAGGGCCGCGACTTCGACGACATTCACGACCTGGTCGGCGTCCGAATCCTGTGTGACGAGATCCGGGACTGCTACGCGGCCGTCGGCGTCGTGCACTCGCTGTGGCAACCGATGGCGGGGCGGTTCAAGGACTACATCGCCCAACCGCGCTACGGCGTCTACCAGTCGCTGCACACCACGGTCGTCGGCCCGGAGGGCAAGCCGCTGGAGGTGCAGATCCGCACGCGCGACATGCACCGCACCGCGGAATACGGCATCGCCGCGCACTGGCGCTACAAGGAAGCCAAGGGCCGCAACGGAGTTCCGCAGAGTCATGCCGCGACCGAGATCGACGACATGGCCTGGATGCGCCAGCTGCTGGACTGGCAGCGGGAAGCCGCCGACCCCGGCGAGTTCCTCGAGTCGTTGCGTTACGACCTTGCGGTCAAGGAGATCTTCGTCTTCACCCCCAAGGGTGACGTGATCAACCTGCCGACCGGCTCGACCCCGGTCGACTTCGCCTACGCGGTCCATACCGAGGTGGGGCACCGATGCATCGGGGCGCGCGTCAACGGTCGGCTCGTCGCCTTGGAACGCAAGCTGGAGAACGGTGAGGTAGTCGAGGTGTTCACCTCGAAGGCGCCCAACGCCGGGCCGTCGCGCGACTGGCAAACCTTCGTGGTGTCACCGCGGGCGAAGGCCAAGATCCGGCAGTGGTTCGCCAAGGAGCGGCGCGAAGAGGCCCTGGAGTCCGGTAAAGACGCCATCGCGCGCGAGGTTCGCCGTGGTGGGCTTCCGTTGCAGCGCTTGATCAATGCCGATTCGATGAGTGCACTCGCGCGCGAGTTGCGCTACACCGACGTTTCCGCGCTCTACACCGCGGTCGGTGAGGGCCACGTCTCCGCGCGCCATGTCGTGCAGCGTCTGCTCGCCCAGTTCGGTGGTGACGACGCGGCCGAGGACGAACTCGCCGAGCGGTCCACCCCGTTGACCATGCCGGTGCGCCAGCGCAGCACCGACGACACCGGTGTCGCGGTGCCGGGAGCGCCCGGAACCCTGACCAAGCTCGCCAAGTGCTGCACCCCCGTGCCCGGCGACACCATCATGGGCTTCGTGACCCGGGGCGGAGGCGTCAGCGTGCACCGCACCGACTGTACGAATGCGGCCTCGCTGCAACAGCAGTCGGAGCGCATCATCGAGGTGAACTGGGCGCCGTCGCCGTCATCGGTCTTCCTGGTCGCCATCCAGGTCGAGGCACTGGACCGGCACCGGCTGCTCTCGGATGTGACGCGGGTGCTGGCCGACGAGAAGGTAAACATTCTCTCGGCGTCGGTGACCACGTCCAACGACCGCGTGGCGATCAGCCGGTTCACCTTCGAGATGGGGGATCCCAAACATCTCGGCCACCTGCTGGGTGTGGTGCGCAACGTGGAAGGCGTGTACGACGTCTACCGCGTGACCAGCGCGGCGTAGGTGATTCCGCCGCACGATCCCCGCCGGCGGCAAGCCTGCTCGCGCGGTCAGCGGCGTTCAAGCACGGCCCGCAGAAAGGTTCGGGTCCGCTCGTGTTCGGGCTCGGCGAACAACTGATCCGGTGGCGCGTCCTCGATGACCTTGCCCGCGTCGAACATCATCACCCGGTCGGAAACCTCACGGGCGAAATCCATCTCGTGCGTCACGCACAGGAACGTGATGTCGGTGCCGGCGGCGATGTCCTTCAACAACGCCAGTACGCCGGCCACCAGTTCCGGATCCAGCGCTGAGGTGACCTCGTCGAGCAGCAGCACATCGGGATGCATCGCCAGCGCCCGGGCGATCGCCACCCGCTGCTGCTGACCGCCGGACAGCTGCGACGGGTGGGCGTCGGCCTTCTCCGGCATACCGACCAATTCCAGCAGTTCGCCTGCCCGGGCGTCGGCCTCCTCACGGCTCAGGCCAAGGGTATGCACGGGTGCCTCGGTGATGTTCTGGCGCACCGACATGTTGGGAAACAGGTTGAACTGCTGGAACACCATCCCGATGCGTTCGCGCATCTTCCGCTGGTATTTGTCGTCGGCCGGGATGTCGTGGCCGCGACGTGTCATGTGGCTCAGACATTCTCCGTCGACATAAATACGACCTTCGGTAACTTGCTCCAGGGTCATCAGCAGCCGCAGGATCGTCGTCTTGCCCGATCCACTCGGTCCGATGAGGGTGACGAACTCGCCTGGTGCCACTGTGAAGTCGAGACCGTCCAGCACCACGTGGTCGCCGAATCGCTTGATGACGTCGGTGAACCGGATCATCTCAGCTGCTGTATCGGACATGCCGCTCCAACCATCGAACGAGTAGGGACGCCGAATAGCTCAACATCAGGAACAGAACACCGGCGATGGTGATCGGTTCGACATACCGGAACGCCTGCGAGCCCACTTGATTGGCCACCCCGACGACGTCGAGGACGCCGATGGTGAGCAGCAGTGGCGTCTCCTTGAGCATCGAGATGGTGTAATTGCCGAGGGCCGGCAGCACGCGTGGGATAGCCTGCGGCAGAATGACCGCCGTCCAGGTCCGCCGCGTGGGCAAGCTGAGTGCGACTGCGGCTTCCCACTGACCTGCCGGCACCGCTTCGATCCCCGCCCGGTACACCTCGGCCGTGTACGTCGAGTAGTGCAGGCCGATCGCGATGATGCCGGTGGTCAGCGGGTCGAACTTGATCCCGAAGCTGGGCAGGACGAAGAAGAAAAAGAAGATCTGTACCAACAACGGTGTGCTGCGGACGAATTCGATGAACAGCCAGATCGCCGTGCGGGCCGCCGGTCCGCCGACGCGCCGCAGCAGGGCCAACACCAGTCCGAGCGCATAGGCCAGGATCGATCCGAACACGGTGGCGACCAGCGTGATCCGCAGCCCGTCCATCACGATGGTGGGCAGCACCTGCCAGGCGTAATCCCAATCCCAGATCATCGGGAGGCTCCGGCCTCGGTGCGCATGCGGCTCAACAGCGTGCGCCGGGGCGGTGGTTGGCGGCCGACCAGATCTGCCGCCCTGCGCTCCAACACCCGCATCCCGAAGGTGATCGCCATGGCCAAAACCAGGTAGAACAGCAGTACGATCGTCCAGATGGTCGCCGCCTGCGAGATGTGGTTGTTGATCAGAACTTCCCGCGCCTGATAAGTCATTTCGTGCACCGTGATCATCGTCAGCAGCGCGCTGCTCTTGAGCAGTTGGATGAACAGGTTGTTGAACGGCGGCACCATCTCGACCAGCGCCTGCGGGAGAATGACCCGCCACATCCGTTGGGTTGGCGTGAAGTTGAGCGCGATGCAGCCCTCGTACTGGGCTCGCGGCACGGCCTGGATGGCTCCCCGGACAATTTCGGCGCCGTAGGCGCCGTGGTTCAGACCCAGCACGATGATGCCCGCGAACAGCGGCACGATCTGGTATCCGATCAGCACCGGCAGCACGAAGTAGATCCAGAGCAGCTGTACCACTTCCGATGTCCCGCGCCAGATCTCGACGTAAACCCGGGCCAGGGCGCGCACCGGCCAGGCTTTCGACAGCATTGCCAGGCCCGCGACGAAGGACAGCGCGGCAGCGATCACGATCCCGCCGACAGTTGCCTCGATGGTCAGCAGCAGACCTTGCGCGATGGTGTCGATGAAGAAACCGACGTTGTCGAACATGGGGCCGGCCTCAGACGGCCTCGCACAGCTTGTCGGTGGTCACATCGTCGGGAACCTGGTTGTCCGCGGTGAATCCGAACGGTGTGACGATCTCCAGCCAGGAGCCGTTGTCCTGCAGCCTCTTCAGTTCGGTGTTGAACTTCTCGACCAGTTCGTCGTCGCCTTTACGGAACACGAACCCGCCCGCCTGGATCTGCTCTTTGCCGTCGACCACTGGGACGAATCCCTTGGTGACTTCCATTGGTGCGCCTGGGTTGTCGGCAAGCATGCGACGTAGCGAGATATCGGTGAGCGCGCCGCAGTAGGCACGCTGGTCACGTAGGGCCTGGAACATCTCGGGCTGGCCCCGGTAGGGCTGGATGTTGCCGGCCGGGATGCCCAGGTCACGGGCGACCGCCTCCTCCACGGTGCCCGAGAGCACTGCCAGGGTCACGCCGCGGGCCTTGACGTCACCGAAGTTGTTGACCCGCTGCGGGTTCCCGGTGGGCACCAGCAGCGCCGTCGGTGTCACGTAGTCCACCGCGGAGAACTGTGCGTTCCGGCAGCGGTCCGGCAGGATCGCCATTCCGGCGGCCACCATGTCGTACTGGTTGGCGTTCAGCGCCGGGATCAGCTGGCCGAATTCGACCTGGGTGGCCTCCACCCGGTCGATTCCCATCGCTTTGAACACGGCCTTGGCCACCTCGGGGGCTTCACCGGTGACAGTGCCGTTCTGGGTGTAGCCGTAGGGCACCTCGCCGGCGATGCCGATCTTGATCGCCCCGGCGTCTTTGATCCGCTGCAGGGTGCCGCCTTCACCGGCCTGCGGAACCTTCGAACAACTCGCCAGCACTGCCGGGGCTCCGAGAGCGACCGCTGCGCCCGCGCGGAAGAGGTCTCGTCGTGTCCAGTTCATCGTCAGTCCCGTCGTATCCACACGTTCACACCCGTATCGACCAAAGTTCGTATTGAACGTATGCGCAGCGGCCGGGCACGTCAAAGCTTTCGCAGTTTTTGCCGAATGTGGTCGCCGAAAGCGTTTCGGGCGTTGACGATTCAAACCAGTTGATCGGCACCGTTGCGAGCCGAGCAGCGCGGCGTAGCTGTTCAGCCCACGATCGCCGATTTGATCGTCACCGGTGTGGCGGGCTGCCCGTCGTTGCTGCCGTCGACGACACCGCCGGCGGCGATCGTGTCGAGGGTGGCCAATCCCGTCCTGTCGACGGT
This sequence comes from Mycobacterium sp. DBP42, assembly GCF_005924235.1. Lineage (NCBI taxonomy): Bacteria > Bacillati > Actinomycetota > Actinomycetes > Mycobacteriales > Mycobacteriaceae > Mycobacterium > Mycobacterium sp. DBP42. The sequence goes on along the minus strand of NZ_VCMY01000032.1, from coordinate 34,222 downwards.
GCCGAAGACCGTGTATGTCGGGGGCAGCAGGGAATCCTCGTACACTAGGAAGAACTGGCTGCCGTTGGTGCCCGGTCCGGCGTTCGCCATCGCCACCGTGCCCCGCGGATATACCACGGGTCGTTCTACCTCAGGGGCCGAAAGCCGGTACTGGTTGGTCGGGTACTCATTGGGGAATCGGTAGCCCGGCCCACCGGTGCCGCTGCCCGACGGATCACCGCATTGCAGTGTGGCGAGGTCTCCGGTGGTCAACCGGTGGCATCGGGTGCCGTCGAAGAATCCTTGGGCGGCCAGGCTGGCGAAGTTGTTCACCGTGCACGGCGCTTTGCCGTTGGCCAGCATGAGCCCGATGCTGCCGCGATCGGTGACGATCCCGGCTTCGACCGTGGCGGGCTCGGTTGGCACCGCGCCGGTGCGCGGCGGGGCGGCCGGCCGGGTGGCCGGTTCAGCGGTGGCCGGGTACTGGCAGTTGGCGCCCAGGTTGCGCGGGGGTGCGAACGCGGGCAGTTGCCGGTCTGAGCCCGGAGTGGCCGTGTAGCGGTCCTGCCGGGGCATGTTCTCGGCGGCCTGGACGACGATGAAGGCGAACACCACGGCCAGCGTCACCGCCACGACTGTCAGCGCGGTCATCACATACCCGATGATCAGGCCGGCGATCGCGATGCCGTGGCCCTGTTCACCGCTGCGTTTGAGCTGTGACAGCGAGATGTGCCCGAACAGGATGCCCAACGGCGCGAACAGGACGGCACACACCAGTGAGGCGACCGCCATGGCGTTGGTCCGGGCGTGCGGGGCAGGCCCGGCCGGATATCCCACCGGGTAGGTGGGCTGCTCCGGCCGGAAGCCGCCGTACGGGGGCGGGACGGTCAAGCTTCGGCGACCTAGTCCAAGGCCACGGACTTCAGCTGGACGTCGAGCGCCGGCTTGCCGTCCGGCCCGCCACCGGCCACACCGGCTGCGGCGATCTTGTCGAGCGTGGCCAGACCGGTGTCATCGATCTTGCCGAACACCGTGTAGTTCGGGGGCAGCTGCGAATCCTGGTAGACGAGGAAGAACTGGCTGCCGTTGGTGTTGGGCCCGGCGTTGGCCATGGCCACGGTGCCACGCGGGTAGACCACCGGCTTCTGCAGCGCCGGGTCGCCGGGTTGGTACTGGTTGGTCGGGTACTCGTTGGCGAACTGGTAGCCCGGGCCGCCGGTCCCGGTGCCCGACGGGTCACCGCACTGCAGCACCGAGATGCCGCTGGTGGTCAACCGGTGACACGGGGTGTCGTTGAAATAGTTCTGCCCGGCCAGGCTTGCGAAGCTGTTGACTGTGCAGGGGGCCTTGCCGTTGTCCAGCAGCAGCCCGATGTTGCCCTGGTTGGTGACCACGCTCACGCTGACGGTCTTCTCGTCGGTGGGGATCTTGCCGGTGCGGGGCGGGGTGTTCGGCTTGCTCGCCGCCGCTGCAGCCGGGTACTGGCAGTTGGCGCCGAGGTCGGCGGGTGCGACGAAGGCCGGCAACTGCCCGTCGGCGCCCGGCTGGGCCGGAGCACCTGACGTGGCGGTGGTGGTCTCCGCAGAGGCGGTGGTGCTGCCCGAGTCCTTGCTGGTGAAGACGAACGTCGCCACGACGGCCCCGATGACGACGAGCGCCGCGACGACGGTGCCGGCGACGGTCACGATGCGTCGTTTGCGTTCCTGGGCGGCACGACGTTCCAGCTGGCGCTCCAGCTTGCGCTTGGCCGTCGCACGCCGTTGTTCGTTGGTCGGCACCGCGGCAGTCCTCCTTGTTGGCGGTTGAGGTTGGCAACGAGTCTGCCAGGCGAACCTGTACGACGGTTCTGCGACCCGCGGGAGTCCCAGGTCGCGCCCCGTCCGGGAAGTGGTCACGTGGGAAACTGGGGTCGTGTTCATTACCGGATTCCCGGCCGGGATGCTGGCGTGCAACTGCTACGTCCTGGCCGAGCGGCCAGGGGCCGACGCGATCGTCGTCGACCCGGGACAGCGGGCGATGGACCGGTTGCGCCGGATTCTCGACGAGAACCGACTGACCCCGGCAGCGGTCCTGCTGACCCACGGTCACATCGATCACATCTGGTCGGCTCAGAAGGTCGCCGATACCTACGGCTGCCCCGCCTACATCCACCCCGAGGATCGCTGCATGTTGACCGATCCGATCAAGGGGTTCGGCCCGGCGGTGCTGGGAGCGTTGTCCCGGCTCGCGTTCGGGGTGTTGTTGTCCGAGCCCAAACAGCTGGTCGAGCTGGATCGTGACGGTCAGACACTCGATTTCGGCGGTGTCTCGGTCACCGTCGACCACTCGCCGGGACACACCAGGGGGTCGGTGGTGTTCCGGGTGGGCCAGACGGTTTTCACAGGGGATACGCTGTTCCGGTCCTCGGTGGGTCGTACCGACCTGCCCGGTGGCAGCGGCCGCGACCTGCTCACCTCGATCGTGACAAAGCTGTTGGTACTCGACGATGACACCGTGGTATTACCTGGACACGGCCCGCGCACGACCATCGGGCATGAACGCCGCACCAATCCGTTTCTCGAAGGTTTGACTCTGTGACATCTGCATTCCAGGCGCCCAAGGGCGTACCCGACTACCTCCCCCCGGAGTCGGCGCAGTTCGTGGCGGTCCGGGACGGCCTGCTGACGGCGGCGCGGCGCGCCGGGTACGGCGACATCGAGTTGCCGATCTTCGAGGACACCGCGTTGTTCGCGCGCGGGGTGGGCGAGTCCACCGACGTGGTGTCCAAGGAGATGTACACGTTCGCCGACCGCGGCGACCGCTCGGTGACCCTGCGTCCCGAGGGCACTGCCGGTGTGATCCGGGCGGTGATCCAGCATCGGCTGGACCGCGGCGCGCTGCCGGTCAAGCTCTGTTACTCCGGGCCGTTCTTCCGCTACGAACGGCCTCAGGCCGGACGCTACCGCCAGTTGCAGCAGGTCGGGGTGGAGGCCATCGGCGTCGATGATCCGGCGCTGGACGCCGAGGTGATCGCAATCGCCGATGCCGGATTCCGCTCCTTGGGGCTGGACGGGTTCCGTCTCGAGCTCACCTCGCTGGGTGACGACACCTGCCGGCCGGCGTACCGGGAGCTGTTGCAGGCCTTTCTGTTCAAGCTCGACCTCGACGAGGAGACCCGGCGGCGCGCCGAGATCAATCCGCTGCGGGTGCTCGATGACAAGCGTCCCCACGTGCGGGAGATGACCGCAGACGCGCCGCTGATGCTCGACCACCTGTCCGACAGCGCCAAGGCTCACTTCGAGGTGGTGCAGGCGCACCTCGACGCGCTGGGCGTGCCGTACGTGATCAACCCGCGGATGGTGCGGGGGCTGGACTACTACACCAAGACCACCTTCGAGTTCGTGCACGACGGGCTGGGCGCGCAGTCCGGCATCGGAGGCGGCGGCCGCTACGACGGTTTGATGAGTCAGCTCGGCGGGCAGGACGTGTCCGGTATCGGTTTCGGGCTCGGTGTCGACCGCACGCTGCTCGCGTTGCAGGCCGAGGGCAAGTCGGTGACCGGTGCCGGCGGCGTCGAGGTGTTCGGCGTCCCGCTCGGTGACGCGGCGAAGCTGGAGTTGGCCAAGCTGGCCGCGCGGCTGCGGGCCGGCGGGGTGCGGGTGGACCTGGCCTACGGCGATCGCGGGCTCAAGGGCGCGATGAAGGCGGCAGACCGCTCGGGCGCCAAGTACGCGCTCGTGGCCGGTGATCGCGACATCGAGGCGGGCACCATCGGGCTCAAGGATCTGGCGACCGGCGAGCAGGTGGACATCGCGGCCGATTCTGTGGTGGCCGAGGTTCTTTCTCGCCTGGGCTGACCGCTTGCACTGCAGGCGCGCATGTCTGTCGGCGGCCGCGCCGTCAAACGTCGGCATTCTGTGCACGCTCGTCGTTACAGTGATCCATGCCGTTGATCGCGCTCGAAGAGCACTACGCGTGGGATCCCGCCAGCGCGGGCAATGTCGTGGGCACCTGGCTGCGCACCAACAACCCCACGGCATACCAACGGCTGTACGACCGGTCGGCACTGCGGCTTGAGCAGATGGACGCCGCCGGGATCGATTTTCAGATCCTGTCGCTGTTCGATCCCGGTGTCCAGGATGAGACGGACGTGGCGCGCGCGATCGACCTGGCGCGGCGGGCCAACGACGACCTCGCCGAAACCGTGCGATCACAGCCCGCGCGGTTCGGCGGTTTCGCGACCCTGGCGACCCAGGATCCCGCCGCCGCGGCAGCCGAATTCGAGCGTGCCGTAACAGAATTGGGCCTCGTGGGCGGGTTGATCAACGGGCACTGCCAGGGCCGCTATCTCGACGATCCGGCCTATCAGGGGCTGTTCGAATGTGCGCAGGAGCTGGGCGCTCCGATCTATCTGCACCCGACGACGCCGCACCCCGCCGTCATGGATGCCTGGTTCGCGCCGTACGTGGACGAGGGACTGCACCTGGCCTCCTGGGGTTTCGCGGCGGAGACGGGAACGCATGTGCTGCGGCTGATCTACTCGGGGCTGTTCGACAAGTTCCCCCGGTTGCAGATGATCGTCGGCCACCTCGGCGAGATGCTGCCGTTCGCGGCCTACCGGATCGACCGCTACTACGGCCTGGGCGGCGACGCCGATGCCAGCCGACGTCTGCAACGGCTGCCGTCGGAGTATCTGCGCACCAACTTCCACATCACGACGAGCGGCAACTTCTGTCCGTCGGCCTTTCGGTGCACGCTCGACGTGATCGGCGCCGACCGGGTGATGTTCTCGGTCGACTATCCGATGGACGACAACCTGGCCGGCGCCCGATTTCTCTCGGAATATCCGATGGACGACCCGACGCGGCGGAAAGTCAGTTCCGAGAACGCGATCGGACTATTCGGTGATCGCCTTCCGGCTCATCTGGGAGCCTAGAGGGTGAACACCTGACCGTCTCGAGCCACGGTGACCTCACCGGAATAGTTCTTGCCGATGGCCTCGCGCCACTGGGAGTCGGGCAGGTTGGTGGGTGAATAATGGCTGAGAACAACGTGTTTGGCGTTGGCTGCGGTGGCGACCTCGCCGACCTGTTCGGCTGAGGTATGGGAGTTCTTCAGGTAGTTCGGCGGGAATCTGTTGTGGTAATACGCGTCGTCGAGGCTGAACTGTGCCTCGTGCACCAGGATGTCGGTGTCCTTTGCGAGCGCGATCAGGTTGTCCGACTTGGTCGTATCGCCCGAGAACGTGACGGACTTCCCTGACGCTTTGAGGTCGAAGCGGAAGCCGAAGGCGGGGTAGACGTCATAGTGGGAGACCAGGGTGGCGGTGACGACGACGTTGTCGTCCGACATCACCGGGAACGGGGCCGTTTTGGGTGACCTGTTGCGGTAGTCCGAGCCCGGTGGCACCGCGATCTCGACGACCTCGATCAGATCCTGGATGTCGTCGACGCCCATGTCGCGGATGAAGATGTTGCTGGTGTAGGCATACGCCTGCAGCAATGCTTTGGTGGTGGCGGCCAGTCCGGGTGACGGGTTGGCGGGTTCGACGGTCGCGGGATCGGGGTTGCCGACCTGGCTCGCCGGCAGGCCGCCGGCGGGGCCGGGACCGTAGACGGTCACCGGCGCCTTGCCCGGTGCGGCCGTGTAGCCGCCCGAGAGGAAGAAGCTGTAGTAGTCGACGATGTGATCGGTGTGCAGGTGCGTGATGAACATGCTCTTCAAATCGTCGAACGTGAAGCCTGCGTCGGTGAACGCGTTCAGCGAACCCAATCCGCAATCGATTTGATAGACGTCGCCGCCGATCTTGAGCGCTGACGAGATGCCGGTCTGGTTCGGCACCGGTGGCGGACCAGCCTGGACGCCAAGGGTGACCAAGGCGTTCTCGGGCATCGTGGGTGTTGCCTTCGGCGGCTCGGCCGAACCGCAGGCGGATGCGCTGAGAACGGCGCCGCCGAGGGCAGCCGACATCGAGGCCGCGAGTATGGATCGCCTGGAAAGCGATGTGGGCTCGGGGGAGTCGTGACCACCGCAGGCGCATTGCACGCCCGTCACGTTAGCTGGATTTCGTTTGCTGGGTGAGGTTTTCTCAGCGGCCGTGCACCACGGCCGTCAGTATGGCATCGAGATTGCCGATGCCCCCCCGGAGAACGGGTTGCCCCGCTTCAGGATCCAGTCGCCGTTTGGTGTGGTGGCAACGAGCTTCGGCGAGCTCGCGCCGAGTTGCCTCCGGCGCTGGAATTGCACTCGCTCACCACAGGCGAGTCGTCAGACCTGCCGCCGGCCGAGACGGCGGTGCAGGGGTCAGATTGCCATGGCGGCGCGGACGTCGGCTTCTGATGTCGAGCCACCGGTGCCGCTCGAGGTGATACGGCCGGCCTCCAATATGTAATAGCGCTGCGCAGATTCCAGCGCGAAGCCGATGTGCTGTTCCACCAGCAACACACCCAGGTCGCCGCGCGCGGTCAACGAGGTGATCACGGCTTCGATCTCGGACACCACCGACGGTTGGATCCCTTCGGTCGGCTCGTCGAGGATCAGGCACTTGGGGCTGGTGATCAACGCCCGCGCGATGGCGAGCTGTTGCCGCTGCCCGCCCGAGAGCAGGCCCGCCCGGCGGGTGAGCAATTCTTTCAGGGCGGGGAACAGGTCCAGCTGCTCGTCGATCAGCGCTTTGCCGTTCTTGCGGCCATCGGCGACCACCTGAAGATTCTCGGCGGTGGTCAGCTGGCCGAAGGACTGCTGACCCTGGGGCACATACGCCAGGCCACGCGCCACCCGTGCGCTCGGGCGCAGCCGGGTGATGTCCTCGCCATCGAAAAGTACCTTTCCCGCCGTGCATTTGAGCAGCCCGACCGCCGCCCGCAGCAAGGTGGTCTTGCCTGCGCCGTTGTGGCCCATCACCGCGGCGACGCCGTCGGAGGGTACGGCGATGCTCGCGTCGTGAATCACTTCCGAACGGCCGTAACCGGTTCGGACATCGAGTAGTTCGAGCATCAGGCGGTTCCTTCCACGCTGGCCGCGGCAGTGCCGAGGTAGACCTCTTGGACCTTCGGATCGGCCTGAACCTCGGCCACCGAACCCTCGGCGATCACCTGGCCACGAGCCAGCACCGTCACCGAGGTGGCGAAGGCCCGCATGAAATCCATGTCGTGTTCCACCACGACCACGGTGCGGGTTCCGCCGATGCGGCGCAACAGGTTTCCGGTCTCTTCACGTTCCTCGTGGCTCATCCCCGCCACTGGTTCGTCGAGCAACAGGACATCGGCGTTCTGCACCAGCAGCATGCCGATCTCCAGCCACTGTTTCTGGCCGTGGGCCAGCACCCCCGCGGGCTCGTCGGCCAGATCGGCCAGCCCGGTGGTCTCGAGCGCTTCCTCGATCGCGGGCAGCACACTGCGCCGGCGGCGCAGTAACGTCCAGGGTGAACGGCCGGCGCCCGCCGCGATGTCGAGGTTCTGCAACACCGTGAGTTGTTCGAACACGCTCGCGGTCTGAAATGTCCGGCCCACACCCAGCCGGGCGATCTTGTGCACCTTTTTGCCGAGTAGCTCCACACCCGACTTGTTCACCGAACCGGAGGCTCCCACCAGACCGGTGATGGCGTCGATGACAGTCGTCTTACCCGCGCCGTTGGGTCCGATGAGAAAGCGCAGATCTCCCTGGAACAGGGTGAGATCGACGTTGCTCACCGCCTTGAATCCGTCGAAATCGACGGTGAGTCCCCGGACTTCCAGATATTGGGCGCCCATGCCGGCGTTGCCGCCGGCCACCGGCTCGGCTGCCTTGGGCTGCTCGGTTCCGATCACGATGCGGCACCTACTTTCTCGGTATCGGCGTCGGGTGCCGTCTCGGGCTGGGACTCCTCGGGATTCGGTGCGGCCGCACGTGCGCGCCGCCACCGGGTGAAGAGTGCACCGAGCCCGGCCAGACCGGCGGGGAAGAATCCGACGACCACGATGAACAGCAGGCCTTGGGCATAGATCCACCCGGAGGGAAACCGTTCGGAGAACAGGGTTTGTGCCCAGGCGACGCCGATGGCGCCGAGCACCGGGCCGAGCAGTGTGGTGCGGCCGCCGATCGCGACGCCGATCAGGAATGCGATGGACGGCACGATGCCGACTTGCGACGGCGCGATGAATCCCACGATCGGCACGAACAAGGCGCCGGCGATGCTGGCGAACACCGCTGCCAGGGTGTAGGCAACGACTTTGATGTTGGCCGGGTCGTAGCCCAGGAATCGGACGCGCTCCTCACCGTCGCGCACGGCGACCAACAATTCGCCGTACCGGCTGTACATCAGCTGACGAACCAGGGCGACGACGATCAGAAGCGTGGCTGCGGCAAGGAAATACACCATCCGCTTGTTCACCGGGTCGTTGAGGTTGAATCCGAAGAAGGTCCGGAAATTGGTCAGCCCGTTGCTGCCGCCGAGGCTCGTCTGGCCGACGAGCAGGATCGCCAGCGCGGCCGCCAATGCCTGCGACAGGATCGCGAAGTAGGCGCCCTTGACCCGGCGCTTGAACACGCCGAAGCCGAGCACGGCCGCGATCACCGTGGGCAGCAGCAGGATTGCCAACAACGTGAACCCGGGGGAAGCGAATGGTTCCCAGTAGCCGGGCAGGTGTCGCACGCCGGCGATCTGCATGAAGTCGGGCACGGCATTCCCGCGGATCTGCGCGTCGGCGATCTTGAGGTGCATCCCCATCATGTAGCCGCCGAGACCGAAGAACACGCCCTGGCCGAGCACCAGCATGCCGCCCCGGCCCCAGGCCAGTCCGATGCCCACCGCCACGATCGCAAAGCACAGGAACTTGCCCAGCAGGCTGAGCCGGAAGTCCGACAACACCGCCGGCGCCACGCCGAAGAGCACGATCGCCGCGGCCCCGAATCCGGCCCAGGTCTGCCAGCGGCCCAGGCTCGTGCGTACTCCCTGCGTCAGTGCACTCATGCCAGACTCCTGGTCCGAACCGTGAACAATCCCTGCGGGCGCACCTGCAGGAAGATCACGATGATGGCGAACACGATCACCTTGGCCAGCGACGCTGTGGTGCTGTATTCGATGAACGAGTTCAGGAAGCCGAGGGCCAGCGCCGCGATCACGGTGCCCTTGATCTGGCCCAGGCCACCGACCACCACCACCAGGAAGGCATCGATCAGAAAGCTCTGGCCGATGGTCGGACTGGTGGAGCCGATCAGGGTCAATGCCACACCGGCCACCGCGGCCAGTCCCGACCCGATGAAGAAGGTGGTGATATCGGTTCTGCGTGACGAGATCCCGCTGGTTTCGGCCAGATCGCGGTTCTGCACCACGGCCCGGATCCGGCGCCCCATCGGGCTGGTCTTCAGTACGGTGGCGAGCACCGCCACGCACACGACGGCCAGCACCAGGATGAAGATGCGGGTCTTGGGCACCACCGCGCCGAGAATCTCGACCCCACCCGACAGCCATGCCGGGGCAACGACATTGACAGCGGGTGCGCCGAAGATGTCGCGAGCCACCTGTTGCAGGATCAGTCCGACCCCGAAAGTGACCAGCAACGTGTCCAGCGGCCGGTGGTACATCCGCCGGATCAACGTCACCTCCAGCAGCGCTCCCATCGCGCCGCCGACGACGAACCCGACCAGCAGCGAGACCAACAGTGAGGCACCGGCATTGGTGATGACTTGTTGAACCACGTAGGCGGTGTAGCAACCGGCCATGATGAATTCGCCGTGCGCCATGTTGATGACGCCCATCTGGCCGAAGGTCAGGGACAGGCCGAGTGCGGCCAGCAACAGGATCGAGCCCAGGCTCAACCCCGTTGCCAGCTGGCCGATGAGGATGTCCATGCTTATCCGGACAGCCCCGCAGCCCACGGGTATGACTTCAGGAATGGGTCGGGCTCGATGGGGCCGTTGGACTCCCAGATGGTGTAAATCAGGCCGTCGGGCCGGATCTCACCGATGCGGGCGGTCTTGGTGATGTGGTGGTTCTCGCCGTCGATGGTGACCTTGCCTTCGGGGGCATCGAAGCTGACGCCGTCAGCGTTGTCCTGGACGGCCGCGACGTCGAAGGACTTGGCTTTCTCGACGGTGTTCTTCCACAGGTAGACCGAGACGTAGGCGGCTTCCATGGGATCGGAGGTGGGCTTCTTGGGATCGTTGACGAAGTCCTTGTAGGCCTTGACGAAGGCCTTGTTCACCGGGGTGTCGATGGTTTCGTAGTAGTTCCACGCGGTCAGCTGGCCGGCGACGTTCTGCACGCCGATACCGCCGACCTCTTCCTCGGCGATCGAGACCGAGACCACCGGCATCTCTTGCGGGGTCAGGCCGACGTTCTTGTATTCACGGAAGAACGCCACATTGGAGTCGCCGTTGAGCGTGTTGAACACCGCGTCGGCGTCGGCACTGCGGACCTTGTTGATGATGGTGGAAAAGTCCGTGGAGCCGAGCGGGGTGTAGTCCTCGCCTTTGATCTCGATGCCGTTCTCTTTGGCGTAGGCCTTGATGATTCGGTTGGCCGTCTGCGGGAACACATAGTCGCTGCCGACGAGGTAGAGCGACTTGACGCCCTTCTCCTTGAGGTAATCCAGCGCCGGGACGATCTGCTGGTTGGTGGTGGCGCCGGTATAGAAGATGTTCTTGCTCGACTCCAGGCCCTCGTACTGCACGGGGTAGTACAGCAGGGCGTTGGCGCTCTCGAACACCGGAAGCATCGCCTTTCGGCTCGATGACGTCCAACCGCCGAACACCGCCGCCACGCAGTCGCTGCTGATCAGTTTTTCGGCCTTCTCGGCGAACACGGTGGGCTCGGAGGCCCCGTCCTCGCCGATCAGCTCGATCTGTTTGCCCAGGACGCCGCCCTTGGCGTTGATCTCCTCGACCGCGAGCTTGATCGCATCGCGGACCGTTACCTCGGAAATCGCCATCGTGCCAGACAGTGAGTTCAGCGATCCGACCTTGATCTTGGGTCCGGAGGTGTCCACGCATGAAGCTGCGTTTGCTGAGTCGGTTTCGCTCGCACGGCTGCCGCAGCCGGCAAGTAGCAGGCTGGTTGCGGCGATCAAACTCCCTGCGGCTAACGTCGACCGACGCAACGGGGCACGTCCTGGAACTCGCATGGGCGACCTTTCCCTTGAATGGCAGCGCTTCTCGGCCGATTACGCTCGGCAGCGGTGCAAGAGGCTGACACCCTGTTCGGGTGTCGAATCGGGACGTTAGATCGCGGCTGTTACTGGGAAATGTCTGTGTGTGACAAACAAATTAACCTCAAGCTAGGCCGAGTTGGTTTGCCGTTGAAGCGGTACCGGCAGACCCGTTAGTCGCACCTGTAACAAGGCGGTAGCCTGCGTCGATATGAGGAACATGCGAAAAGCGACAACCACGGTCGGTGCAGCGCTGGTTCTGGCGGCTGCGGGGATGGCGGTCTCCAACGCAACGTCCTATGCGGAGCCGGATGCCCAGGGCCACAAGGTCACCTACACGCTGACCTCAGGCGCACCTTACGAATTCGATCTCTACTATCTGACGACGCAGCCTGCAAGCAAGGACGCCTACAACGCGGACGCGTACAAGTACCTGCAGAAGGCAACGGTCAACGTCGGTCCGGATGCCCCGTGGGTGTTCGAAACCATGCTCGCCGATCCGCAGTGGGCCATCTTCACCGTCGCGAGCACCACGCACGGCGGACGGGCCGAGCCCAACGCGCACTGCGAGATCGCCGTCGACGGCCAGATTGCCGTTCAGAACGATCATCCTTACAGCCCGCGTTGCCAGCTCGGCCAGTGGTAGTGGTCTGGTACTGAACCGCTTGCGGCTCGACCGCGAGGTTCCCACGGACTGGGATCGGCCTTGACGGGGCACTCGAACTGTTGTTCGATAAGTGAGTGCGCGTACGGGCGGTTCCGCTTCCGCTCGACGCGCGAGTGACTGGGCTAGCGCCCACGGCGCGCGCCGGTGCCGTACCCGAAACCGCGGCACCGGCGCACCAGTCTTTTCCTGGCCTTTGTTCCTTGCCGCCTTCCCGGATGTGTGTTCCGAGCTGATCCCCACGTTGACACGTGTGGAATTACCTTGACATCACCGTTGAACAAATGTTCGATGAGTGGGTGCGCTGGGATGGTCAGGCGGTCGGGGTCGATGACGGCGCATTGCCCGGTCTGCAGCGGGTGGGTTTCGTACGGAGTGTGCGGTCGCCGCAGTTCGAGGGGATGACCTTCCACGAGGTGCTGTGCAAGTCTGCCCTCAACAAGGTCCCGGCGGCCTCGGCGCTGCCGTTTCGTTTCACGGTCAATGGTTATCGCGGTTGCAGCCATGCGTGCCACTACTGCTTCGCTCGCCCCACCCACGAGTACCTCGATTTGAACTGTGGGTCTGATTTCGACACACAGGTGGTGGTCAAGACCAACGTGGCGGAGGTGTTGCACCGCGAATTGCGCCGCCGGTCGTGGAACCGGGAGACGGTTGCGTTGGGCACCAACACCGATCCTTATCAACGTGCCGAGGGCCGATACGCGCTGATGCCCGGGATCATCGAGGCCTTGGCGGGCTCCGGAACTCCGTTCTCCATTCTCACCAAGGGCACGCTGCTGCGCCGCGACCTCGGGTTGATCGCCGACGCGTCCACTCAGGTTCCGGTCAGTGTGGCGGTGTCCCTGGCGATCGGTGACGACGCTCTGCATCGCGATGTCGAACCGGGCACCCCCTCGCCCCAGGCACGCCTGGGCTTGATCGGGGCGATCCGCGAGGCCGGCCTCGAGTGCCACGTCATGGTCGCGCCGGTGTTGCCCTACCTGTCCGATTCAGTCGAGCAACTCGACGCGCTGCTCGGCCGGATCGCCGCGGCCGGAGCGTCGGGGGTGACCGTGTTCGGCTTGCACCTTCGCGGTTCCACCCGCGGCTGGTTCATGGATTGGCTGGCGCGTTCGCGTCCCGGTCTGGTCGGCGATTATCAGCGGCTGTATCGCCGCGGGGCATACCTGCCCCCGGAGTATCGCGACATGCTGCGGGCGCGCGTCGCGCCGCTGGTTGCCCGGCACGGACTGGCGCGGACGATGCGAATGCCTCCGGCCCCGCCGCCGGAGATCGTGGCGGAGCCGGCCGTCGTGCAGCCGACGCTGTTCTGAGTCGTCGTCGCGTGCCGGTCAGCTCTTGTTGCGCTTGACCTGATTGAACGGCACGCCGCGGTCGGCCGCGTGCTCGCGGGGGAAGCCCAGGATCCGCTCGCCGATCACATTGCGCGCCATCTCCGAGCTGCCGCCACCCAGCGATCCGGTCTGGCGGGACAGATAACGCACGCCGATCTCGAGGAGGCCGGCCAGCTCCGGGGCGTCTTCGGAGCCCTCGTCCACCACGCCGGCCGTGCCTGTGATGGCCAGTGCGGTGTCCACCTCAAGTTCGGTGGTCTCGGCGTGGAAGAGCCGGATCAAGGTGCCCGCGTTCGGCGGCAGTGAACCGTTGCCGATAGCGGTACCGACATGATCGATGAGCTGCTTCTTGACGATTCGCCTCACCAGGGCGCGCCCCGCCAGATCCTGGACCCGGGCGTCGTCACCCTGCCCGGTGACTTCGGCCAGCCCGACGTGGTCCGGCGGCATTTCATTGGCATTCTCGGCCCCGGTCCCGCTGGCGAACTCGGAACCGCCACCGACAGCGCGACGTTCGTGATGCAGCTGGCGCGAGGCGACAGTCCAGCCGTCGTTGACCTCGCCGACGACGGCGTCCGCGGGCAGCTCCAGGTTGTCGAAGAATTCCTCACAGAATTCCTCGTTGCCGTTCACCTCGGTTATACGCCGCATCGTGATGCCCGGTGCGTTCAGCGGAACCAGGAACATCGTCAGGCCCTGGTGTTTGGGCACGGTCCAGTCGGTGCGCGCGAGCATCAGGCCATAGTCGGCGGCGAACGCACTCGTGCTCCAGGTTTTGGCGCCGTTGATGATCCAGGTGTCGCCCCGCAACTCTGCGCGGGTGATCACCCCGGCCAGGTCCGACCCGCCACTGGGCTCGGACAACAACTGACACAGCACCTCGTCACCGCGGATCGCCGCCGAAATGCGCTCGCGCTTCTGCTGTTCGCTGCCCATGTCGAGAATCGTTGCGCCACAGATGGTGAACGAGGGGGTGTTGAGAATCAGCGGCATCTCATAGTTGACGCACTCGTCGTTGAACGCCTTCTGATAGGCGTAATCCAGGCCCAGGCCGCCGTACTCGCGCGGGAAACAGATGCCGGCGAATCCGCCTTCGTAAAGACGCTTCTGCAGTTCCCTTGCCCGCTCCCACGATTCGTTTTCGGCACGTACCGAAAACGGGGGATTGTCCGGATCGATGGCCGGCATGTTCTCGGCCAGCCAGGCTCGAGCGCGCAGGGCGAACTCCTCGACAGACTCTGTGGTCGCGGTGGTGCTCACGGTATCCGTCATGCCTCGATCTCCTCGGCTGCGCGGGACTTGCGGCTCAGGGCGTACACCGCGCGATGGTGGTCTTCGGGGGAGCCGTACAACGCCCGGTACAGGGCGACCCTCCGCAGATACAGATGCAGGTCGTGTTCCCACGTCACGCCGATGCCGCCGTGCAACTGCACGCAATCCTGCAGCATCACCGGAGCGCGTTCGGCCACATAGGCTTTCGCGACGCTGACGAGCTTCGCCGCTTCAGGGGAGCGCGCGGACACCGCGGCCACCGCTCCGGCGGTGGTGGCCCGCGCGGCCTCGAACCACATCTTCATGTCGGCGGCGCGGTGCTTGAGCGCCTGGTACGAGGCCAGCGGACGGCCGAAACTGTGCCGGTCGGCGAGCCATTGATTGGTCATCGTGAGCACCGTGTCGAGAATTCCGACCATCTCGGCGCACTGCAGCAGCAGGGCGACCTGGCGCTGGCGTTCGATGATGGCCGGGGTCTGCTCGGCGGAACCCACCGCAGCGGCTTCGCCGACCTCGACCCCGTCGAATTGCATGCGGGCGTAACGCTTGACCAGGTCCACCGACTTCTGCGGGGTGACCGTGACGCCGGCCGCGTCGGTGGGCACCACGAACTGCCGTACCTGCCCGTCGCAGACGGCGACGACGAGCACCGTGGCGCTCTGGTCGCCGGCTTCGACGCGGTCTTTGGTGCCGTCGATCCGGTAGCCCGACTCGGTGCGGGTGGCCGTGGTTCCGATGCCGGTGGGGGACTGCACGGCGCCGAACGGCCGGTTGGGCTCATAGGCGGCCCAGGATGCCACAGCCTCACCGGACACCAGGGCTTCGATCAGTTCCTCGTGCCCGCCGGGAGCTTCGACCAGGCCGGCCAGCGCGATGCTCACCGGATGCAGTGGACCGGGCGCCACCGTGCGGCCCACCTGCTCGGCCAGCACAGCCAGATCACCGACCCCGTCCCCGGACGGGCTGCCACCGCCGAGCTCCTCGGGCACCAGCAGGCTGGCCCAGCCCAATTCCGCTGCCCGCCCCCACCATTGGGATTCGAATGCCGTGCCCTCGGCGTGCAGCTGACGCACCCGGGTCAGCGGCACCTCCTTTTCCAGGAAGGCCTGCGCGGTGGAGGTGAACAGCATCTGTTCGGGATTTGCCACATCGGTCATGGAGTCGGCCCAGCTTCTTTGTGTGAGGAGGACTAGATCAGTTCAGGACGAGTGCCGGGACGTCGGGCCGGTACACCTTCTTGTTCTCGACCTTGAACAGGTCGACCAGGTTGCCGCCCATGACCTTTCGGACACCTTCCTCGTCGAGGCCGTGTGCCTGCAGGTCGTCGACCAGGTTGATCGGATCGGCCAGCCCTTCGGGATGCGGCCAGTCGGATCCGAAGATGATGCGGTCGATGCCCACCAGGTCGGCCATCTGCTTGAAGTCGTCCTCCCAGAACGGGGCGACGTAGACACCCCGCTTGAATGCCTCGATCGGATCCTCCGGGAACTCCTGCGGCATCTTCGAATAGACGTCTTTGAACTGGTAGAACAGGTAGGGCACCCACGATGCGCCGTTCTCCACCGAGAGGATGCGCAGATCCGGGTTGCGGGTCAGGGCCCCGTGGCAGACCAGTGCGGCCATGGTGTCCTCGATCGGGCGCTTGCCCATCGCGACCATCCGGAAGGACGTCGGCTTGAACGGAAGGAACTCGTCGGCCGGCTCCCAGTCGTTGAGGTACTGCGCGTAACCGCTGTCCGAGGCGTGCATGCACACCGGGATACCGGCTTTGACGCAGGCGTCCCAGAACGGGTCGAACTCGGGGAAGCCCAGCGAGCGGGTGCCGCGATAGCCAGGCACCGGCGCCGGGCGGACCAGCACTGTCTTCGCGCCGCGCGCCAAGCACCACTCGAGCTCCTCGAGGGCACGGTCGACGACGCCGAGATTGATGACGGGCGTGGAGAAGATGCGGTCGGCGTAGTTGAACTGCCAGGTCTCGTACATCCACTCGTTGAGCGCGTGGATGATGTCGAGGATCAGGTCCGGATCGTCCTTGAGGCGTTCCTCGACCAGGCTGGCCAGCGTCGGGAACATGATCGTGTAGTCGAGGCCAAGGCTGTCCAGAACCTCGAGGCGCGCTTCGGGATTGCGGAAGGCGGGGATGGCCTTCATGGGCTTGCCCATCACCTCGCGGTAGCTCTTGCCGCCGCTGCCGTGCCGGAAGTACTCCTCCTGGGCGCCGGGCCTGGCGACCACCTCGAAGGTGGGGTTCGGGATGTAGTCGCTGATGTGGTTGCGCACCACGATCTTCGTGCGGCCGTGCACGTCGATGTAGTCGATGACGCCTTTGCGGTGCTCGGGCAGGAACTTGGTGAGCGCTTCCTTGGGCTCATAGAAGTGGTTGTCGGCGTCGAACACCGGGTACGGAAGCTCGCGTGAGGGCATGTTCGCCTCCTGGAAGAGTCTGGTTTTCGAAACTGGTAATGACGTTACCACGTCAGCGACAGCGCGGAAGAGCGCATTCGGGCGATCGCTCAAAATGCTGAGAACGTGCTGCTCAGGACGGGGATTCGGCGGTCAGTAGACCGCGCACGCAGAATTCGTAGATGTCCTCGCTGTCGATCGGCGCCCCGTTGAGTTCCACGCCCAGCGAACGCAGGCGCATCGCGCCCAGCACCGACTGCATGATCAGCGCGGCGGTGCTCTGGATGTCGATACCCGACCGGAAGGTCCCCGCGTCGATTCCGCGTCGCAGAATATCGCCGATGAGCTCGTGCAACGGCGCGAGCACCCGGGCGTATTCGCGGGGCAGGGACTCGGCGAGATGGTCGTTGTAGAACGTCAGGCCGCGGTTGATGCTGTCCTGGGTGCTCGACGACGCCGGGATGGTGATGCGCTCGATGAGTGACCGCAATGCGTCGGGTCCCCCCAGCCCGTCGGTGTCGGAACGCCAGCGGTCGGTGGACTCGGCCATGATCTTGTCGATGAGGGCCAGAAGTAGCTCATCCTTGGTGGAAAAATGCTGGTAGAACGACCGCAGTGAGGTCTTGGAGCGTTCCACGACCTCCAGCACGGTGAAGTCGGTGCGTCCGGTCTCACCCAGGATGGCCAGTGCCGACTTCATGAACCGGCGGGCCCGGTCCGCATGCGCCTCGGCGCGCGCGTCGCCGGACGGTCGTTCGGCCGGCCTAGCCATTGCGCCATCACCTCCGTCATGCTCCACTTGCGAGAATGACGTTACCGTTTCTGTAGAAGCAATAGGCGGCTTGTGATTACTGTGTTGGATCGATGAGCGAGTGGTTCCTGTTCCTGCCCCAGGTGCGGCTGGACGTCGACGACATCGTCGAGCGTGCGCGGGTGGCCGAGGCCGGCGGATTCGATGGCATCGCGTTCATCGATCATCTCGAAGCCCCCGGCGCGACGCACCAAAGCATTTGGGAGGCGATGACAGTCGCGACGTGGGTGGCCGCGCGTACCGAGCGGCTGCGGATCGGTCACTTGGTGTTGTGCGATGCGTTCCGGCATCCTGGCGTGCTCGCCAAACAGGCGGTGACGTTGTCGGCGGCCAGCGGCGGACGGTTCGAGCTCGGACTGGGCTCGGGTTCGTGGCCCCGGGAGTTCGAGCGGTTCGGCATCGAGACCGGGGATGCGGCGGCGCGGGTGCGCCGGCTCGACGAGAACCTGCAGCTGCTGCAGCAGTATTGGGGCGAGGGCGAACGAGCGCAGACACCACGCCCAGCGCATCGAATTCCTTTGGTACTGGGCGGAACCGGGAAACGCATGATGGAACTCGTGCGCGCCCATGCCGACTGGTGGAACATTCCTTCGCATCAGCTCGATCGGTTGCCGGCGCTCATGCCGAAGGTGGGCTCGGCGCGCGTCTCGCTGCAGCAGATGGTCGGTTTCGTGGGGCGTGGCGTTGACCGGTCGGCGGTCACCGAACGCAGCACCCGCCTGTTCGGTCACCTCGGGGACGGCTTGGTGTGCGGCGACGCTGCCGAACTCACCGCCCACTTCGCCGGGTTGTCCGCCCAAGGCGTCGAACGTTTCTACGTATGGTTCGCCGATTTCGCGGCCCCCCGAACTATTTCGGAATTCGCCGAGACAGTCATCAACGCGTGAATGGAAGGAAGGCAATGACCGCAGAATCTGAGGCACGCAAAGAGGCCGAGCCGATGCAGTGGACACTGCAGATGCTGCTCGATCTTTTCGACGCCGAGCCCGCGGGCGAGAACCGCTTCACCGTGCAGACCGGCATCGCCGGTGTCGACGAGCGTCAGGTGGTGGAAGGGACTCAGATCGTGGGCGCCGCGATCGTCGCCGTGGCCAAACGCTTTCCGGACAAGTCGATCCGATCGGCACATGCGGTGTTCGCCCGCGCGGTCATGGTGGGACCGCCGGTCGAACTCGACATCGACGTGATCAGTGACGGTCGTTCCACGGCCACCGCGGTCGTCGCCGCTTCCCAGAACGGCAAGCGCTGCATCACCATAACGGTGTTCACCGACGTCCCGTCGGGTGACGTGATCCGTCATCACCTGCCGCGCCCCGAAGTCGCAGGCCCGGCAGACGCGAATGTCTCGCACATGCCGATGACCGGCCGCGAGCTGCGACTGGTCGACGTCGTGGATGTCAACAGCCCCGATGAGGTAGGCCCGCCCGAGCTGTATGCCTGGCTGCGCTATGAGCCCGTCCCGGCCCGCGATGACCTGGCCAAGGCGTTGATCGCGTACTTTACTGGGCACCTGGGGATTTCAACCACCATGCGCGCGCACGAGGGCATCGGCACCGCCCAGGCTCATCTCACCGTGTCCACGGCGCCGATGACCGTCACGGTGAGTTTTCACGAGCCCGTCCGCTGGGACGGCTGGCTGCTCTACAGCCACGAGAGCACCCAGGTGGGTGCGGGCATGTCGTATGTGCGCGGTGCCGTGCACACCGAGGAGGGCGAGCTCATCGCGTCGTTCAGTCAGGATGCGTTGATCCGCCCGCTGCGTACCACCGATACCAACATCTCCGAGCATTCACGGCTGTAGTGCCGTCGCCGCCGCTCAGATCTTCAGATACCCCTTGTCTGCCGGGATCTGAGCGGCGGTGACCAGGGATGCCGCATCACTGGCCAGCCACACCACGATGTCGGAGATGGTGTCGGGTGGGGCCAGGGAATCCGTCGGCAGGGCGCCGGGGGAGAAGCTGTGGATGTAGTTGGGGTGGTCGGCGAACATCTGGTACATCGACAGGTCGTTGCCCATCGGTGTGTCGGTGCCGTACGGGTGGATCGAGTTGACCCGGATCCCGAACTCGCCCAGCTCGACGGCCAGGGAATTGGTGAGCCCGACGACGCCGAACTTGCTCGCGCAGTAGTGACCGCAACCGGGCACCGCCTTGATTCCGGCCGCCGAACTGACCGCGATGATCGACCCGCCGTTGCCGGCCTCGATCATGGGCGGCACCGCCGCCTGCATGGTGTTGAACACCCCGGTGAGGTTGATGTCGAGGATGTCCTGCCACTGCTGTGCCGAAATCTCCCACAGCCGGCCCCAATTGAGCACGCCCGCGTTTGCCACCACGATGTCGAGACGGCCGAACTGCTCGATCGTGTCGGCGACCAGGCGGCGTTGGCCTTCGGCATCGCGCACGTCGACCTCGCGGGCCAGGATCTTGCGGCCTTCTCCCTCGACCAATGCCACCGTCTCGGCCAGATCCTGCGGGGTGGCGGCGGCGTATCCGTTGTGCGCGGCGACGGGTGCGCAGGCGTCGAGCGCGACGATGTCGGCTCCGGCCCGGGCCAGTCGCACGCAATGCGAGCGGCCCTGTCCGCGCGCGGCTCCGGTGACATAGGCGACTCGTCCGGCCAGTGGAGTATCGGTGTGGCTCATGCGGGTTGCTCCTCGGGAAGCGCAGGGACGCGGACATTGCTGAATTCGTAGTCGGACAACGGGGAGCGGCGCGCGAACTGCCGGGAGCCGGTGATCGTCTGTGGCCGGTAGTACGGGGTTTCGTGTTGGGAGTTGACGAAGTAGGTGTTCAAGCCCGATGTCGCGGTGTAGTACAGGTGCGCGACGCGGCCGTCCCGGCGCATCCGTGCGTTCCAGCGGTTGAACGCATCCTGGGTGACGGCGGTGACCTGCGCACCGCGGTGGCGGGTCTCATCGATCATCCGCACCGCGTGTGCGGCCATGGTCTCGACATAGTCCAGCCAGGCGAATCCGACGAAGCCGAGCGGCCCGACGATCTCCCAGCGGTTGGGCAGCCGCGGGTGGGCGGTGCCGGCGTAGCTTTGCAGGCCGTGCGCGCGGTAATACCGGGCGAGGTCGAACCCGCACGCGCCCAACACGGTATCCGGGCGGTAGGTCTCCGGATCGATCCACAGCTCGTAGCCGGTGGCCGGTACCAGCAGATCGGCCGGGTGCTCGACACCGTCGGTGGTCCGCACCCCGGTCGCGGTGATTCGTTCGATCGGTGTGGTGATCAGGTTGGTGTCGGGATTGTTCAGGGCAGGCAGGAATGCGCTCGATATCACCGGCCGCTTGGCCAGGATGCCATAGCGCGGCACCAACTTTCGCCGCGTTTCCGGGTCGTCGACGACCGCGCGGACCAACACCCGGTACAGCAGGCGGGACCAGCTGTCGTAGAGCGGCATGAGCCGGCGCAACAACTTGTCCGGTAGCCGGGAGAACACGTGAACGATGGGTGCCACCATGAAGATGTCCATCGCCAGCCGTCCGGCCACATTGACGATGGGAACCACCCCGCGCAGGCGCAACACCCGGCGCATCCACGGCGAGAAGTCGAAGTCGACCTTCGGCAGCACCCATGCCGGAGTACGCTGGTAGACATCGAGATTGGCCGCTTCCGCGGACAGTGCTGCGGCGATCTGGACGCCCGAAGATCCCGTCCCGATCACCGCGATGCGCTTGCCCCTGGCGTCGTAGCTGTCGTCCCAGTCGTTGGGGCGCAGGATGGTCCCGGCGAAGTCCTCGATACCCGCGATGTCGACGGTGTTCTTGGCGTTGACGTACCCGCCCACCGAACTGACCAGGAAACGTGCGGTCACCGGTGCGCCGTCGCGGATCTGCAGTCGCCACAGCCCGTGCTCGTCGTCCCACTCCTGCCGAATCACCTCGGAGTTGGGCCGCAAGTGGTCGTAGAGTCCGAGACCGGCAGCCGTCTCCTGCAGATAGCGATAAATTTCCGGGCCGGGCGCGAAGAACCTGCTCCAGTTCGGATTGGGGGCGAACGACAGCTGGTACCACAGGGTGGGGATGTCGACGGCCAGGCCGGGGTAGTGGTTGTCGCGCCAGGTGCCGCCGAAGTCGTTGCCGCGTTCGATGATGATGAAGTCGTGGATACCCTTCTGACGCAACAGATATGCGGTTGCGATGCCGCCGGGGCCGGCGCCGATGATGGCCACCTCGTGATCTGGCTCGGTCATTGCTGCCTTCCGGACAGGCCGACGACGATGTGGTCGGACACGAATCGTTTGACCGCGCGCGGACTGTCGAGGTTCACGCCGATCGGTGGGAGAAGTTCGAAGCTCAGCAGCAGGCGCACGATCCATTCGCTGGCCCGCGCCGGTGCAACGCCCGGCCCGATCTCCCCGCGTTCCTGGGCCGCCCGCACGAACGGCTTCCACAGGTCGATCGATCGGCGCATCAGGTCGTCGCCCGTGTTGCGCAGCAGCAGCACCAGGATGCTCTCGTTGATGCCGCGCGGCGCCACGGAATCCGACTGCCGGCGGTGCGCGCAGATGACCACCGCGGCTGCCGCGACCTGATCGGCCAGGGTGTCACGGCAGCCGGCCTGGGCCGCGATGGTCTCGATGAAAGCGCCGGCGAGGTGGTCGAGCCCGACTCTGACGGCGTTGTCGCGACTACCGAGAGCGTTGTGGACGGTGCCTCGGGATACTCCGGCGTGTTCGGCAACCGCGGTGAGACTGAATTGTCTTGGGCCCAAACGCCTGAGTGTCTCAGCGGTGGCGGCGAGCAGCGCGGGTGACACCGTCCGGTCCGCCTCGCGCATTTGCACACATTATCGAGATGTGTTCAATGTGGTCAGGTTTTGGGCAGATCCGCCGCGGCCGCGTCCAGCACATCGTTGAACACCCTGGTCAGCATCGGTCGGCCCACCCAGCGAGTCAGCGCATCGCCGATGAGTGGGAACTTCACCCGGAACGTCGTGGTCCACACGACGTGGGTACCGCCATCGACCGTGGCGAAGCTGACTCGACCGTGCCGGTGTTCGGAGGGCGGGAAGCTGCGTTCGACCGTGTAGTCGAAGGAGCGGGGTGCGTCGTAGGCGGTGATGCGCTCCCGGAACCAGCCGATGGTCCAGAGCAGGATGCGTACCGCGCCCGGTCCGTAGGGGGCCTGGAGGCCGGGTCGGGCCAGCCGCTGTCGAAGTACCAGCGCAGAGCGCGTGAAGTTGGCGGCGTTGCTCATGAAGTCGAAGACCTCGTCCTGCGGTGCTTCGATGGTCCGCTCGACGGTGACGGTCTGCATCAGTTCTCCTGGTGTCGGGTGAGGGTGCGGGTTACGCCGGCGGCGCGGAGTTTGTCAGGGTTGCGCATTGCGTACAGGGCCGTGATGAGTCCGTCGGTCACCTCGATGAGCAGTACCGAGTCCAGTACTGCGTCTCGGTGGAACAAGACGGCCGGCATCGAGTTGTAGCTCCCGAATTCGATGTCGAGGCCGGCCATGCTGCCCTGAGCGAGTCCGGCCATGAACTGCGCGACCCGTCGTGGCCCGGTGACCGGTCGACGCGCTGCCGACACCCGGCCGCCGCCGTCGGACAGGGCGACGACCTCGGGTGCCATCACTTCGACGAGGCTTTGGATATCTCCGGTGTGCGCTGCTCGCAGGAACTTCTTGACCGCGGCCCGCGCCACCTGCCTGTCGGGAGTGAAGCGTCGCCGCCGGGCTTGTACGTGTTGACGTGCCCGATGGGCGATTTGACGCACCGCGGTATCGGATTTGCCCACCACGAGCGCAATCTCGGGATGGCTGTATCCGAATACCTCGCCGAGGACGAATACCACGCGTTCGTCAGGGCTCAGTGTCTCCAGGACCAGCAGCATTGCCATGGAAACGGATTCGGCGAGCACGGCGTCCTCGCTCACGTCCGACGCGGTCTGGATCGGCTCGGGAAGCCAATTGCCTACGTAGTCAACACGTCGGCGCCGGTTTGTGCGCAGCGCATTCAGAGCCTGCCGCGTGACGATCTGCACGAGATACGCATGCGGATGAGTGACCTCGCCTGCGTTGATCCAGCGCAGGTAGCTGTCTTGCACCACGTCTTCGGCGTCGGCGGCGCTACCCAGGATCTCGTATGCCAGGGTGAAGAGCAGGGGGCGGTGCCCGGCGAATACCTCGGTCGCGTTCAGATGTTCCCCCTATGCCCGTGGATGTCACACTCTCAGACACCGCTCGGCGGCTGAACTGTGACAGCCTTGGGCTGTGAGTCACATCACGCCTGGGATATGTCGTATGCGTGATGGACGATGTCGTGCACGTGATAGATCGCGATGGTGGCGACGGTGAACTCGCTGCCGTTGCTGCGCAGCCCACGACGCGACCAGGCATCAGCGGGCACCTGGTCGTAGGTGTTGGCGACGACGCCGGCCGCATCGAACAATTCGGTGGCGACGATTCCCGGATCTTGCGAGCCGTAGTCGTCGGCGATCGCGGTGGCGTCCTGGTCCCAGTTGGGGAACTGTGGATCGTCCTCGGTCAGCATCATCTGCACGCGCTGTTCGAAGATCCGGTGCACGTCGCGGACATGACAGCCGTATTCCAGGATCGACCAGCGGTCCGCACGGGCCCGGGCGGCCACTCCGGGGCGGTTCAGCCGCGGCACCCACCGTTCGGCGTCGTCGCGGATCAGTCCGGCCACCTCGCGCGGGTGCACGGCCGCCGGATCGAACCCGCATTCAGGGCAGGGGCGCGACAGCACCCAGGTCCAGTCCTTGGTGTCGGGCTCCAGATCTTCCATGCCACCAGTGTCCGTCAGCGGTCAGGCGGACGACAACGCCGATCTGAGCACATCGAGGGGGAGTCCGCCCAGATCGAGTGCGCGACCGTGAAATTCCCGTAGTGACGATCCCCGGCGCAGACTTTCGTCGCGCAGTTCGTGCCAGATCCGCTGGCCGATGGCGTACGACGGGGCCTGCCCCGGCCAGCCCAGATAACGGTCCAGCTCGAAACGCAGGTTTTCCTCGGCCATGGCCGAATGCGAGGTCAGGAAGTTCCACGCCCGCTCGGCATCCCACACCTCACCGTCGGGTGCGGTCAGGCCGCAGTGCACGCCGATGTCGATCACCACCCGGGCCGCCCGGAACCGTTGTGCATCCAGCATTCCCATGCGGTCGCCGGCATCGTCGAGCCAGCCCAGCTCGGCCATCAGCCGCTCTGCGTACAGCGCCCACCCCTCACCGTGGCCGGAGACCCAGCAGCCCAGCCGTCGCCACCGGTTGAGCTGATCTGCCAGTGCCACCGCACGACCGATCTGCAGATGGTGCCCTGGGACGCCCTCGTGGAAGACCGTGGTGGTTTCCTGCCAGGTGTGGAATGTCTCGACCCCCGGCGGAACCGACCACCACATGCGTCCGGGCCGCGACCAATCCTCCGACGGGCCGGTGTAGTAGATGCCGCCGGTGTGTGTCGGCGCGATCCGGCATTCCAGTGTGCGTAGCGGTCCGTCGATGTCGAAGTGCGTGCCGGCCAGCGATTCCACCGCGCGGTCGGACAGGTCCTGCATCCAAGCCTGGAGGGCGTCCGTGCCGCCGATGATGTAGCGCGGTTCCTCGTCGAGCCGGCGCAGTGTCTCGGCGACCGTGGCGCCCGGATAGAGCTGCTGGGCAATCGATTCCTGTTCGGCCACAACGGCATCGAGCAACCCCAAACCCCAGTCGTAGGCCTCGTCGAGGTCCACGGAGGTGCCCAGGAACAACCGCGACATCAGCCCGTAGGCGTCGCGGCCGCACGCGTCGGATTGCCGGGCGCGTGGTGCGATCTCCTCGCGCAGTACATCGCCCAATTGCCGGTAGGCGTCGGCCGCAGCGTCGCTGTGTTTGCGCAGATCAGCCGAGAGTCGCCGATTTCCATGTGCCGCACCGGTGCCCATCTGGCCGAACAATTCCGCGATCTGCCGGGCCTGGGTGACGCCCCGGGTGACCTGACGCAGGGCCGGCGCGTGATGGCCGCGGGAGGCTTCGCGCAGGGCGGTGGCGTAGCCTGCTGCCCGCTCGGGCACTTTCGCCAACCTCGCGGCGATCAGCGCCCAATCGGCCTCGGTGTCGGTGGGCATCAGGTCGAAAACGTCGCGCATGGTCTGCAACGGCGAGGCGATGACGTTGAGCTCGCCCAGATCCAGTCCGGCGTCGTGCACATCGACGATCGCGCCGAGTCGCTCGCGCAGTGCGGCCACGGTGACCACATCGACGTCGTCGACGGGCGCGATCCCGTCGAGCTCGCGCAACGTGGCGCGGGCGGCTTCCGCGCGAGCCGTCACTCCCTGCGGCGAGTAGTCGGTGACCTCGTCGTCGTGGCCGGTGATGCCCAATTCTGTTGCGGCGCAGGGGTCCAGGCGCGCGTAGGTGTCCAGGTAGCGCTCGGCCACCGTGTCGACGGCGGTCGCGGCCCTAGCCAAGGTTGTTCGCGGCGAAGGTGTCGCACTTGTTCGGATCACCGGTCTGGTAGCCGATGGTGAACCACTTCTGCCGCTGCTCGGAAGAGCCGTGGGTCCAAGCTTCCGGGTTGACCCGGCCGGTGGCCTGCTTCTGGATGCGATCGTCGCCCACCGAGGAGGCTGCCGACAGCGCGTCGGCGATGTCCTTGTCGCTCAGCGGTTGTAGGAACGGTACGTCGGTGCCCTCCTGCCGCGTGATCGACGCGTAGTGCGCCCAGACACCCGCGTAGCAGTCGGCCTGCAGTTCGGTGCGCACACCCGCGCCGGTGGCGCCCTCGGGGTCACGCTGAGCCCGGCCCAGAACACCCAGTAGGTCCTGCACGTGGTGGCCGAACTCGTGGGCGACCACATATTCCTGCGCGAGCGGGCCTCCGCTGGAACCGAACTGGTTGACGAGTACCTGGAAGAAGTCGGTGTCGAAGTACGCCGTCTTGTCCACCGGGCAGTAGAACGGCCCGACGTCACTGGTAGCCGGGCCGCATCCGGTCTGGACCTGTCCCTTGAACAAGCGGATGTGCGGACGCGTGTACCCCTTGAGCAGTTGCTGCCAGACACCGTCCACTGAGTTGCCGGTCGCCACCACGCGGCATTCGACCTTGGAGTTGGCGTCGGCACCGGTCTTGCACTGGCTCAGGTCGAAGCCCTCGGCTTCGACACCGTTGACGGGCAGTTGCTGTTGCTGAGGCATCACCGTGCCCGGATCCACGCCCAGGAACATCGCGAGCACCACGATCAACAGGCCCCCGATCCCACCGCCGACCGCGATGCCACGGCCGGGGCCGCGGCCACCACCGGAACTGGAAGTGGTGCTCGTGTCGATCTGCATACCCTCGTTGAAGGTCATCCCGTCACTCCATCGCATTCGCCGGTAGGTGCGTGCTCAACAGCCCGTTAAGCTTTTCACACTACGATTCAGACGTGTCCGTCGTTGCGGAACATTCGACCATCGCCCACACCTCGCTGGGGCGGTTACGCGGCACCCGTGAAGGCGGGGTCAGCGTCTGGCGAGGTGTCGAGTACGCCCAGCAGCCCATCGGCGCATTGCGCTTCCTGGCGCCTCAGCCCGTGGTGCCCTGGTCCGGGATCCGTGACGCCGTCGAGCACGGCCCATTACCGCCACAGGGCCGTTCGTTCGTCGGCGGAGGCCGGGACGACCCCAAGGTCCGCGATGAGGCGTGCCTGACCGTCACGGTGTGGTCGCCCGACACCGGCGGGTCGCTGCCGGTGATGGTGTGGATCCCCGGCGGGGCATTCGTCTACGGCGCCGGGCAGTTGCAGCTCTACAACGGTTCGCGACTGGCCGCCAACGGCAACGTCGTCGTCGTCAACGTCACATATCGGCTCGGCGTGTTCGGCGGATTCGAACTCGGCGACCTGGGCGAGGGATTCGACGACAACCTGTGCCTGCGCGACCAGATCGCCGCGCTGCAATGGGTACGCGACAACATCGCCGCATTCGGCGGCGATCCCGAACAGGTGACGGTGTTCGGCGAATCGGCCGGTGCCACATCGGTGTTGGCCCTGCTGGCCAGCCCCGCCGCGGACGGCCTGTTCGCCCGGGCGATCGCCCAGAGCCCGGCATTGCCGCTCATCGCCGGCCGCGAAGACCGGGCACGTCAGTCCCGGCGCTTCATGCACCTGCTCGGTGTCGGAGCCGAGCAGCTCAAGGTGCTGCCGCAACGCCAGTTACGCCGCGCCGCAGGTCAGCTGCAGCTCGAGAGTGCGCAGCACACACCGACGTTGGCCTACGGGCTGACCCACGGTGTCGACCTGCTGCCGCTGCATCCGATCCAGGCGGCCCGCGCCGGCGCGGTCTGCGCGGTGCCGTTGATCATCGGCACGAACAGCCACGAAGCGTCGATGTTCGCCTGGGGAAAGCCCCCGATGTTGCCGACCACGCCGGCCGGGGTCCAGGACTACCTTCGTCGCCATGCTCCGCACGACCGCGATCGGATTCTTGCCGCCTACCCCGATTTCCCCCGGCGACGGGCCCTGATCGCCTTCGGCTCCGATGTCATGTTCGGCGCACCGACATGGGCATTTGCCGACGCCTACAGTCCGCACGCGCCGACCCACGTGTACCGGTTCGACCACACCACCTGGACGCTGAAGGCCTTGGGGCTGGGCGCCACCCACGGCAGCGAGATCGTGCACATCCAGCACAGCTA
Organism: Mycobacterium sp. DBP42; assembly: GCF_005924235.1. Taxonomy (NCBI): domain Bacteria; kingdom Bacillati; phylum Actinomycetota; class Actinomycetes; order Mycobacteriales; family Mycobacteriaceae; genus Mycobacterium; species Mycobacterium sp. DBP42. Next base: position 6,033 of record NZ_VCMY01000032.1, on the reverse strand, counting down.
CGGCTCGTATCTGGGGCGCAAACTGCATCCCCTGGGTCGCCGGGTCCAGCCGTCGGTCGGCCGGCGGATGCAACGCACCTGGCTGGACTTCGCGCGGGCCGAGATCGCCGAGTGGCCGGAGTATCACACCGAACAGCGCCTGACCAGGGTGATCCGTTCCGCGCGGGACGAGACGGTGGCCGATCCTGACGCGCTGCGCAGGGCGGCGTGGGAGGGGCTGGGTTAGCCCTTACTTGCCGTAGCGCTCAGTGCTGTCTACTCCTCGCGCGAGCGCTCGTCGGCGGTATAGCGGCGGAGGTTGTGCAGAAACCGCTGGAACAGCCATGCCATCACCGGCCGGCCCATGGTCATCCCGAGCCGCCCGGCCAGGCCGCTGGGCTTCATGGCCATCACCCAGGTCAGGTGACAGCCGCCGGCGGTCTCAACCACACGGTAGTCCTCGGCGAAGGCCGAGATCGCGTTCGAGGTGCTGGTGTTGAAACGGAAAGCCATGTGGGAGAAAGGTTCCCAGGCCAGGAACTCCTCATCGCCGACGATGTGACCGCGCATGGTGACCGTGCGGGTGGTTCCGACGCCGCGGGGCTCGGGGCTGGTCCATTCCACATTGGTGATGACGGTGGCCCACTGTGGCCAGGAAGTCGCGTCGCCGAGCACCTCGAACAGCTGCTCGGGCGTGATGGCGAGGTCGATGGTGCTGACGAAGCGGAACGGCGCGCGGTCGATGAAATCCAACTCGACGCGTTCGCACTGGTAGGTCCGGGCCATGGGTAGACACCTTAAGTCAATGTGTCTAGTCCGGTGTCGATCAGGTGGGGATCGAGAGGCCGCATTTAGAGGGCCATCCGCGCGTCGCTCCGCTGTTGCCCGACATTTACCGAGGTCCTCCATCGTGTCAGCAGTCGATTCGATTTTCGAGGGGATTGCATGTCAACGGGTCTAGATAGTCCACCTGCCCACCCGGCGACACCCGCACGAGGTGGGTTCCTGGGTGAGGACACCAACTGGCACGTATCGTTCGGTGTCCTCGGCATCGCGGTATTCGCGGCGTTCTCGGTGTGGGCGTTCGATTACGTCGGCGACGGTGCCAACAAGGTCATTCTGATCGTTGCCACCATCTTCGGTGTGTTCATGGCGTTCAACATCGGTGGAAACGATGTGGCGAACTCCTTCGGCACCAGCGTTGGTGCCGGCACGCTGAGTATGAAGCAAGCGCTGATGGTCGCGGCTGTGTTCGAAGTCAGCGGCGCCGTGATCGCAGGTGGCGAGGTGACCGACACGATCCGCAGCGGCATCGTGGACCTGCAAGGTATCGAGATCGTGCCGCAGGATTTCGTCTTCATCATGATGGCCGCGTTGCTGGGCGCTGCGGTCTGGTTGCTGGTCGCCACCCGAATGGGTTGGCCGGTTTCGACGACGCACTCGATCATCGGCGGCATCGTCGGTGCCGCAGTCACCTTGGGCTATCTCACCGGCCAGGGTGGTCTCGACATGGTGCAGTGGACCGAGATCGGCCAGATCGTGCTGTCCTGGTTCGTCTCACCGGTGCTCGGCGGGTTCGTGGCGTACCTGCTGTTCGGCGCGATCAAGCGACACATCCTGATCTACGGCGACAGGGCCGACGAGCGGCTGCGCGCACTCAAGACCGAGCGCATCGAGATGCGCAAGAGACACAGGCAAGCGTTCGAGCGCCTCGACGAACTGCAGCAGATCTCTTACACCAACACGCTTGCCCAAGACGCGATCACGGCGAGCAGCGGTGATTTCGACCCGGCGGAACTCGAATCGGACTACTACAAAGAGCTCCACACGATCGACGCGAAGGCAAAGGAAGTCGACGCGCATCGCGCGCTGGAGAACTGGGTTCCGCTGTTGGCGGCCTTCGGCGCGATCGTCATCTCGTCGATGCTGCTGTTCAAGGGGCTGAAGAACCTGCACATCGGGTTGTCCTCGCTGACCAATTATCTGATCATGGCGATGATCGGGGCCGCTGTCTGGATGGCCGTCTTCATCTTCGCCAGGACACTCAAGAACCAAGCCCTGTCGAAGTCCACGTTCCTGCTCTTCAGTTGGATGCAGGTGTTCACGGCATCGGCGTTCGCGTTCAGTCACGGCAGCAACGACATCGCCAACGCGGTGGGCCCTTTCGCCGCGATCGTCGAGACCCTCAAGACCAATGCCATCGAAGGCAAGGCCGCAGTACCCACGGCCGTGATGGCCACCTTCGGCGTTGCTTTGATCGTCGGCCTGTGGTTCATCGGCCGTAACGTCATCCGAACCGTGGGTTCCGGGCTGACCAAAATGCATCCGGCGTCCGGTTTCGCCGCTGAACTGTCGGCGGCCGGCGTCGTGATGGGAGCCTCGGTGCTCGGCCTGCCGGTATCGAGCACGCACATTCTCATCGGCGCAGTGCTCGGTGTCGGCATCGTGAACAAGGCCGCCAACTGGAATCTGATGAAACCGATCGCGTTGGCGTGGGTGATCACCGTCCCGGTGGCCGCCATCATCGGGTGCGTCGGACTGATGAGCCTGCGGGCGATCTTCGGATAAGCCGAGGCGTCAGCCCGGCCCGTCGCCGGCCGCGGCCAACAGTGGAACGATGACGTCGCTGATCGGGGTGGGCAGGCCGAGTGCGGCCGCCTTACGGATGATGACGCCGTTGCGGATGTCCCACTCCAGCGGTCTGCCGGCCTGGCGGTCGGTCAGCATCGAGGTGGTCAGATCCTCGGGTGCGGTGGCCAGCATGTCGACGATCTGCTCGACCACTTCGCCACCCAGATCGGCGCCGTCGGCGCGAGCCACGGCCAGGCATTCGGTCAGATAGCGCCGCGCCAGCGCCGCCACGTCGTCACGACGGAACATGCCCGTCCGGCGGCCCGCCAGGACCATGAAACCGACCACGGCGTTGACCAGCAGCTTGCGCCAGGCCGCGGTGTGGAAATCGGGATCGTGTTCGACGCTGATCGCGCTGCCGCGCACCGCCTCGGCCACGGTCGCGGCCGGCGGGGTGTCGGGCAGGACCAGCCGGGCCTCGCTGCGCAACCGCACCCAACCTCCGGGCTGCATCTCCGAGGAGATCCACACCGCTGCGGGCACCACGTGGGCCTCGTCGGTGTACCGGCTGAGCGCACTGACCCGCTCGACCTGTTCGACGCCGTTCTGCAGCGCGCACACCACCGTCTTCTCATCGCACAGCCGGTCCAGCCAGGCCGCGGCCCGGGCGTTCTGAGTGTCCTTGACCGCGAGAAAGACCACCCGGAACGGGCCTTCGACGCCGGCCGGATCGGTGTGCACGGGGCCCGGCACCCGAATCGGTTCCCCGTCGTCGGGCCGGACGTCGACGCCGTCGCGCGGAGTCCGGCCACACAGCAGAATTGATTTGCCTGCGGCGTACAGCAGCGCCGCCACGGTGGAACCGATCGCGCCGGGGCCGATGACCGCGATGGGGGAGTTCAGGTCTGCCGGGTCTTCGGGCGAGCGCTCATCCACCTCGCCAAGTTACCGCCGCCGGTGGACTCTCTAGACTGTTCACTCGTCCCACCAGTCTTCATGAGGAGTTTTCGTGCTGCGCAGTCATGCCGCCGGTTCATTGCGGGCCGCGGATGCGGGTCAAACGGTCACTTTGGCGGGATGGGTGGCGCGTCGCCGTGATCACGGCGGCGTCATCTTCATCGATCTGCGCGACGGGGCTGGTGGTGGGCAAGGAGATGGGCAGAGCGTGTCGCAGGTGGTGTTCCGCGAGGGCGACGTGCTGGCCGCCGCCCACCGGCTGCGCGCCGAGTTCTGCATCGCCGTCACCGGCGTGGTCGAGGTCCGTCCCGAGGGCAACGAGAATCCCGAGATCCCGACGGGCTCCATCGAGGTGAACGCCACCGCGTTGACCGTACTGTCCGAGAGCGCCCCACTGCCGTTCCAGCTTGACGAGACTGCCGGTGAGGAAGCCCGGCTGAAGTACCGCTACCTGGATCTGCGCCGTGAGGGACCGGGCAACGCAATCCGGTTGCGCTCCAAGGTGAATGCCGCTGCTCGCGGCGTCCTGGCCGAGCATGACTTCATCGAGATCGAAACCCCGACCTTGACCCGCTCGACGCCGGAGGGCGCCCGCGACTTCCTGGTGCCCGCACGCCTGCAACCCGGCTCCTTCTACGCGCTGCCGCAGAGCCCGCAGCTGTTCAAGCAGCTGCTCATGGTGGCGGGCATGGAGCGCTACTACCAGATCGCCCGGTGCTACCGCGACGAGGACTTCCGCGCCGATCGCCAGCCCGAATTCACCCAGCTGGACATGGAGCTCAGCTTCGTCGACGCCGACGACGTGATGGGGATCGCCGAGCAGGTACTGAAGGCGGTCTGGGCGACCATCGGTTACGACCTGCCGCTACCACTGCCCCGGATCGGCTATGAAGAGGCGATGCGCCGGTTCGGCTCCGACAAGCCCGACCTGCGGTTCGGCGTCGAGCTCATCGAATGCACCGAGTACTTCAAGGACACGCCGTTCCGGGTGTTCCAGGCGCCCTACGTGGGGGCTGTGGTGATGTCGGGCGGGGCATCGCAGCCGCGTCGCACGTTGGACGGTTGGCAGGAGTTCGCCAAACAGCGCGGCCACAAGGGGTTGGCCTATGTGCTCGTGGGCGAAGACGGCACGCTGGGCGGCCCCGTGGCCAAGAACCTCACCGACGCCGAGCGCGACGGCCTGGCCGCCCACGTCGGTGCCAAGCCCGGTGACTGCGTTTTCTTCGCGGCCGGCCCGGCCCGCACGGCGCGAGCCCTGCTGGGCGCCACCCGCATCGAGATCGCCAAGCGTCTGGACCTGATCGACCCGGCCGCCTGGGCGTTCACCTGGGTGGTCGACTTCCCGATGTTCGAGCCCGCCGATGTCGCGACCGCCTCGGGCGACGTGGCGGTGGGTTCCGGTGCCTGGACGGCCGTGCACCACGCCTTCACCGCACCGAAGGTGGAATCGGAGGGCACCTTCGACACCGATCCCGGCAGCGCGCTCTCGGACGCCTACGACATCGTCTGCAACGGCAACGAGATCGGCGGCGGCTCGATCCGTATCCACCGCCGCGACATCCAGGAGCGGGTGTTCGCGATGATGGGCATCGACCACGAGGAAGCCCAGGACAAATTCGGATTCCTGTTGGACGCCTTCGCCTTCGGGGCTCCTCCGCACGGCGGGATCGCGTTCGGCTGGGACCGCATCACCGCCCTGCTGGCCGGGGTGGACTCGATCCGCGAGGTCATCGCGTTCCCCAAGTCCGGTGGTGGCGTCGACCCGCTGACCGATGCGCCCGCGCCGGTCACCCCGCAGCAGCGCAAGGAATCGGGAATAGACGCCAAGCCCGAGGAGCTCAAGAAGTCATGACCGATATCGATCCTGACTTCGACAAGAGCGAACTGGTCGCCGATGTGGCGGCTCTCGACGACTTCAACCGCAACGTGGTCGAGGAATTCCGGGCCAACGGCGGAAAGGTGGGCGGCCCGTTCGAGGGCGGCACGCTGTTGCTGCTGCACACCACCGGGGCCAAGTCGGGTCAGCCTCGGCTGTCCCCGCTGGCATACCTCGATGTGGGCGGGCGCATGCTGATCGTCGGTTCCTATGCCGGCGCGCCCAAGGATCCGGCGTGGGTGCACAACCTGCGGGCCGATCCGAAGGCCCGCATCGAAGTCGGTACCGACGCCTACGACGTGACGGCCCGCGAGCTGCCCGCCGAGGAGCGTGACGCGGCGTACCCGAAGATCATCGAGCGGGCCCCGGTCTTCGCCGAGTACCAGGCCAAGACCACACGCGCCATCCCACTTTTCGAACTCGTCCGCGCGTAGCACTTGCTCGCGTCAGTTGTCACGCTGGAGTGGCAGTGGAGTTCGAATGCCACTCCAGACATCCCAGGGTCGTAAGTTGTCAAGCTGCTTGGGTGTGGGTGGTGGGTTGGCGGTGTGCCCAGGCGGTGTGTTCGCTGTAGGTGCTGTGGTGGCGTAGGCAGCCGTGGAGGATTCCGACGAGGCGGTTGCCGAGGGCGCGTAGGGCTTGGTGGTGGA
>NZ_VCMY01000031.1:0-72090 GCF_005924235.1 Mycobacterium sp. DBP42 | reverse complement strand
CGCCCACCTCGATCCCGTGCCGCCGCATTACTTGGGCAACCTTCGCGGCAGTCCGACACGGTCGGTCGAATACCTGCCGGTATGACAGCCGGACAGTCGACAATCCCTCCACCGCAGCATCGAGATCGCGTTCGAAATCCTTGTTCCGCGCCGACAACGAGTCGTGGAACATGCGACCGTCGAGTTCGACCACAAGCCGTTGCCCATACTCGTTATCGCGGTAACAAACACCTATCGACGAGGCAGAACGCTTCTGTCTATCGGCCCGGGGTAACCCGTGTGCCCGCTCCACCCGACTGAGATACCCGTGTTCGAGGACCGAGCACGTGCCTTCGGCAATATCCAGCAGTATTGCCCGCATCCAGCGGCGACGGCGCACTCGTCGACGAGCATCGAGGGTGCGGAGCAAACGCCGAGCGGTGGTGCGCCGCGACTGACAGGCGTTGGCCAGGACCGCAATGGCGTCAAATTCGGACGTCGCACGGCAGGCAACCTCGAGCGCAGCTTCCTCGTAGCGCATACGTGGCGGCCCGACATGCCACAGCACCCGCTCCTCGAGGCGCACGAAATGGTAGATACGGACACCGGTCGGCTCAGCCAACGAGGTCCGTTTGCGGGCGACGCCGACATGGATCACAGAGCCTTCGTCCGACAAGGCCGATTCGAGGCACAGTGCGGCCGGGGCCGCATAAAGCACTGCCGCCCAGGCCCGTTGCAACCAACTCAACGGTCCCGTGTGGTCGACGTACACGCCATCGTGGACCCGCGCCCACTCGTTGCGTCTGAGCAACCTCCGGATATCGTGCTGCTTCATTCCCGCATCGAGCGCCTGCCGGCGCGAGATGATCCCAGCCTGCTGTCGAAGCACGTGGTCGATATCCACGCTGCCATGGTCGTACGGCCGAGGCGCCAGCCACCAGTACCGGATCGACAGCCTGGGGATAACCCGTTGTGCCGCGATTTACGGTCACCCGGTGGCTGTAGATCGCGGCGCTGATGGTCTCTGTCCGACGATTCGTGTTGGCAATCTGGTAACCCGGCTACGAACTACCAGAAACGCTACGTACGATTGCCCCGTATCGATCCCCAACCGCGAAGGCAGCCATAGTGGCCACGGACTGGACCGACAATCGAAAAAACCTGATGCTGTTCTCGGGGCGCGCGCACCCGGAGCTGGCGGAGCAGGTCGCCAAGGAACTCGACATCGAGGTCACGGCGCAGACCGCCCGCGACTTTGCCAACGGCGAGATCTTCGTCAGGTTCGATGAGTCCGTGCGCGGCTGCGACGCGTTCGTACTGCAATCGCATCCGGCCCCGCTCAACCAGTGGTTGATGGAACAGCTCATCATGATCGACGCGCTCAAGCGTGGCAGCGCCAAGCGGATCACCGCGATCCTGCCGTTCTATCCGTATGCGCGCCAAGACAAGAAGCACCGCGGCCGCGAGCCCATCTCGGCCCGCCTGGTCGCCGATCTGCTCAAGACCGCCGGCGCCGACCGCATCGTCTCGGTCGACCTGCACACCGACCAGATCCAGGGGTTCTTCGACGGCCCGGTCGACCACATGCGCGGCCAGTCGCTGCTGTGCGGCTACATCGGTGACAAGTACGGCGACTCCGACCTGGTCGTCGTCTCCCCCGACTCGGGCCGTGTGCGCGTCGCCGAGAAGTGGGCCGACTCCCTGGGCGGCGTGCCGCTGGCCTTCATCCACAAGACCCGCGACCCGCTGGTCCCCAACCAGGTCAAGGCCAACCGCGTCGTCGGTGACGTCAAGGGCAAGACCTGCATCCTGACCGACGACATGATCGACACCGGTGGCACCATCGCCGGCGCGGTCAAGCTGCTGCGTGAGGACGGCGCCAAAGACGTCATCATCGCGGCCACCCACGGTGTGCTGTCCGACCCGGCCGCCCAGCGTCTGGCCGACTGCGGCGCCCGTGAGGTGATCGTCACCAACACGCTGCCGATCACCGACGACAAGAAGTTCCCGCAGCTGACCGTGCTGTCCATCGCGCCGCTGCTGGCCAGCACCATCCGCGCGGTGTTCGAGAACGGTTCGGTGACCGGGCTGTTCGACGGGTCCGCGTAATGGCGCGGATTTTTCACAATCCGAAATGCTCGACCTCGCGGAAGACGCTGGAACTGTTGCGCGAGAACGGGATCGAGCCTGAGATCGTGCAGTATCTCAAGACCCCGCCGACCCGCGCGGAGTTGAAGCAGATGATCGCCGACGCAGGAATCGACGTGCGGACCGCGGCACGCAAACGTGAAACCCTTTACACCGAGCTGGGTTTGGCCGATGCCTCCGACGATGAACTGCTCGACGCGATGGCCGAGCACCCGATCCTGATCGAGCGCCCGTTCGTCGTCACCGACAAGGGCACCCGGCTGGCCCGCCCGATCGATTCGGTGCGCGAGATTCTGTGAAGCGGCTGCTTGCCATCGCCGCCGCGACGGGGATCCTGGCCACCGGCTGCGGCGCCGAAACGCCTGACTACAAGTCGATCTGGACCACGAGTTCGACGACCCCGGCCACTGCTGCGGACGACCAACCGGTGCCGCTGTGGCAGTACCTGGAGGACTCCGGCGTGGTCGGCGAACCCGTCGCACCCGAGAAGATCCCCCACCTGTCCGTGACCATGCCGACCCCGCCGGGGTGGCACCCCTACAACAATCCGAACCTCGCGCCGGGTACCCGAATGATCGCCAAGGGTGACACCTACCCCACCGCGATGATGCTCGCCTTCCAGTTGCACGGCGATTTCGACGCGCCAAAGGCCCTCAAAGAGCACGGCTACGCCGACGCCCAGCTCTCGGAGAACTTCAAGCAGCTCAACGCATCCACCGCCGATTGGAAGGGCTTCCCGTCGGCGATGATCGAGGGCAGCTACGACCTCAACGGCAAGCGCATGCAGAGCTACAACCGCGTCGTTGTCGCCGAGGACGGGCTGCAGCCGCCGCAGCGCTATCTCGTCCAGCTCACCGTGACGACATATGCCGACGAGGCCGCGGCGCAGGGCCGAGACATAGAGTCGATCATCGCGGGCTTCAACATCGCGAAGAAGTGACGCCGGACCGTAGGGTGGTCAGCATGAGTGGATGGACCAGCGCTGATCTGCCTTCGTTCTCCGGCCGTCGGGTGATCGTCACCGGCGCCAACAGTGGCCTGGGGCTCGTCACCGCCCGTGAACTCGCCCGCGTCGGCGCCAAGGTCACCATCGCGGTCCGCAACTTGGACAAGGGCACCGCCGCTGCGGCCACCATGACCGGCGGATCCGTCGAGGTCCGCAAGCTCGATCTGCAGGACCTCGCATCGGTGCACGAGTTCGCCGACACCGTCGAGAGCGTCGACGTGCTGATCAACAACGCCGGCATCATGGCCGTGCCGCTCAGCCGGACCGTCGACGGCTTCGAGAGCCAGATCGGCACCAACCACCTCGGCCATTTCGCGCTGACCAACCTACTGCTGCCCAAGATCACCGGTCGGGTGGTGACGGTGTCGTCGTTGATGCACTGGATCGGGCAGATCAGCCTGCGGGACCTCAACTGGAAGTCGCGGCCGTATTCGGCCTGGCTGGCCTACGGCCAGTCCAAGCTGGCCAATCTGATGTTCACCTCCGAACTGCAGCGCCGGCTGACGGCGTCGGGCTCGCAGGTCCGTGCGCTGGCCGCCCACCCCGGCTACTCGGCGACAAACCTGCAGGGCCAGACCGGCAACAAGTTCGGCGCCCGGATGATGGCCGTCGCCAACCGGGCGTTCGCCAGCGACGCGTCATTCGGCGCCCGTCAGACGCTGTTCGCGGCCTCCCAGGATGTCCCCGGCGACAGCTTCATCGGTCCGCGGTTCGGCCAGTTCGGTCCCAGCCAGCCAGTCGGTCGCAGCCCGCTGGCCCGGCGGGTGGAGACTCAGAAGGGGCTGTGGGAGCTGTCCGAGCAGCTCACCAAGATCACCTACCCGCTGTAGCGGGAACTGGACGATTTTTGCCGACAGCCTGCTCTTTGCTACCCTGACCAGGCGTCACGGCGAGGGTGGACCTTCACAGACCACCGTTATCGGCGGGAACTTCTACAAGTGTTGCGACCCTTGCCGTGCTGACGATCCGACCGCAGTACCGCAATTAGAGGAGCAACATCATGGCCAAGGCCACCGCCAAGAACATCCCCAACAAGCTGACTGCCAACGTGCGTACCCGCACCGGCAAGGGCGCCTCGCGTCAGGCCCGCCGTGACGGCAAGGTGCCCACCGTGCTCTACGGCCACGGCACCGACCCCCAGCACCTCGAGATCAATGCCCGCGAGTTCGCTGCCGTGCTGCGCCACGCGGGCACCAACGCCGTGCTGACCCTCGACATCGAGGGCAAGGAGCAACTGGCCCTGACCAAGTCCCTCGACATCCACCCGATCCGCCGCAACATCCAGCACGCCGACCTGCTCGTCGTGCGTCGTGGTGAGAAGGTCCACGTCGAGGTCACCGTCACTCTCGAGGGCGACGCCGCCCCGGGCACCCTGGTCACCCAGGACGCCAACGCCATCGAGATCGAGGCCGAGGCCCTGTCGATCCCCGATCACCTGACCGTGTCGATCGAGGGCGCCGAGGCCGGCACCCAGGTCACTGCCGGCCAGATCGCCCTGCCGGCCGGCGTTTCGCTGGTGTCGGATCCCGAACTGCTCGTGGCCAACATCGTCGAGGCGCCCAGCGCCGAGGAGCTCGAGTCCGAGGGTGCCGGCGAGGCCGGCGAGGCCGCCGCCGAGGAGCCTGCTGCCGAAGCCGTCGAAGATTCCGAGTAATCAGGCTTCCGAGTAATCAGGTAGGACATTCCGAGAATGGCCGAGCCGCTGCTGGTGGTGGGCCTGGGGAACCCCGGGCCCGCCTATGCCAAGACCCGGCACAACATCGGGTTCATGGTGGCCGACGTACTGGCCGCCCGCATCGGCTCGGCCTTCAAGGTGCACAAGAAATCTGGCGCCGAGGTGGTTACCGGGCGGCTCGCGGGAGCTCCGGTGATACTGGCCAAGCCTCGCTGCTACATGAACGAATCCGGCCGCCAGGTCGGACCTTTGGCCAAGTTCTACTCCGTACCGCCGGCCCGGATCGTGGTCATCCACGACGAACTCGACATCGACTTCGGCCGGATCCGGCTCAAAGTCGGTGGCGGAGAAGGTGGCCACAACGGGCTGCGGTCGGTCGCGTCAGCCTTGGGCAGCAAGGACTTTCAGCGAGTCCGCATCGGGGTGGGTCGCCCGCCTGGCCGCAAGGATCCGGCGGCATTCGTGTTGGAGGCCTTCACCGCCGCCGAACGCGCCGAGGTGCCGACAATCTGCGAGCAGGCCGCCGACGCCACCGAGCTGCTGATCGCTCAGGGCCTGGAGCCGGCCCAGAACACCGTGCACGCCTGGTGACATCTCGGCTTGCACCGAAGCCGGGCATGGGCATATTTCCCTATATCCGCGGAACTACCAGGTGGGTAGCGTTTTCCGCATGCCTCCTCTGAACGCAACGATCGGGCTGCTGCTCGCAGTCCCCGCCTTGGCGAGTTGCCAGTTCTCGGTGTCGGCCGGCCAGCCTGACTACGAGAAGCTCGAAAACGCCATCGCCGACACGTTGAACGCGACGTACGAAAAGATCTCCAGCCAGGTTTCGGGAGTGGAATGCCCTCGGCAGGCAGAAGCGCCGAAAAAGGGCGACACCTTCATCTGCAAGGCGGATCTCGAGGGTGAGGACGTACGAGTCCAGGCCACCCTGACCGATGACGACGGCAACGTCGATTACCGCACGATGGACACCGTCTACGACCTACAGGCGTTGGCCGTGGAACTGTCCGGGAACATCTCGGCCGACCGCGGGTTCGAGGTGACGGTGTCGTGCGGTGATGGGTTGAAGGTAGTCGAGATCGGTAAGTCGTTCGAGTGCGTCGCCGCCGACCGGCGTGGCGATACCCGTCCGGTCAAGGTAACCGCGGGCGGCGTCGATGAGGAAGACCGCTGGGAACTGATCCTGGAAGAAGGCGACGAATAGGTCGTACGCACAGCTGTTTGGTCGGATAACCTGCCTGCCTTATGGCAGGTATCGTCGGGCGCGTCGCGCTCATGGAGGTGCTGGCCGACGCCTGGCGCCAGGCATGCGGCGGCGGCGGGCAGGTGTTGGTGCTGCTCGGCGACGCCGGCGTCGGCAAGTCCAGCGTGCTCGGCTGGCTGGCCGAGCGGATCGGCCGGCAGGCACGCACGGTCACCTGCCGCGGTGAGGAACTGTCGCTGCCGCTGTCGACGGTGGCCGACTGCGTGTCCGCGTTGCGTTCGCCGGCGATCTCGGCCGTCGGCGGTATGCCCGGCACGGATGTGTTTCAAGCGGCGGAAGTGCTGCGCGACACGCTGAATCAGGCCGGCCCGACCGCATTGTTGATCGACGATATCCACGATGCCGATCCGTCCAGCCGCACGGCGGTGAGCCTTGCTCTGCGCCGGTCGCCAGTCAGCGGGGTGCTCGTGGTGATCACCGCGCGGAGCACGCCGGCGATGCATCGTTTTGCCGAAGGGTTCCGCGTCGAACAACTTGATGGGTTACCGATCGACGCCGCGGCCGAGTTGCTGGAGACTTCCAGCGAGCGGCCGGTGGCACCCGAGGTCGCACGCAAGCTGTTGGAAGTCGCTGCGGGTAATCCGCTCGCACTGACCCACCTGCCGGATGCGTTGTCCTCCGACCAGCTCGCCGGTTCGGCGCGGCTGCCCGATGAGCTCCCCCTCGTCGGTGACTTGCACACCGTGTTCACTCGCCAACTTCCACTCGCCGGCACCGCCGCCAGAGAGGTGTTGGATCTGGCCGCGGTATCGGCGAGCGGAACCTGGTCGGTGATCGCCGAGCTGCGCCCCGGCCTGGTCGTCGACGGAGTGGCGGCACTCGAGGACGTCGGGCTGGCCCGGCTCCACGAAGGAGTGCTGACTCTGCGACATCCCTTGCTGCGGACCGCCGCGCTGCGCGCGATGCCACAGTCTCGTTGGCGTGCCCTCAACCTCGAGCTGGCCGCATCGTCGGCGACACCCGAGCACATCCGGCTGCTGCATCGGGCGCGGGGCACGTTGGGCCCCGACGAAGAACTTGCGGACGCGCTCACCGACGCGGCGCATGTGCAGCGGATGCTCGGCGCCACCGCCGCGGCCGCCTACGCGCTCGACTGCGCGGTCGAGTTGACCGAGTCTCCGGTGCGCCGCGCCCAACTGCACATGGAGACGGCCGGATTACTCGCTGTAGCGGGCGAGCCGTTGGCGGCGCGATATCGGTTGGAGGCTGTGCTGGCCGACCCGTCTTGCCGTGACCTGCACGTCGCTGCCACGGTCTCGTTGGCCACACTGGAGGCCGTCGATGGTGCTCCTGCGGTTGCATGGCAACGACTTTCCGAGTGCGCGGCCGCGGCGTCGCGCGACGACATCGGCATTCTGTATGCCAGGATGGGTATTCCGCTCGGCATGTTGGGGCTGGTCGGTGACATCGTCCAGAACGCCGAGACGGCCGTCGAACTGTGCAAGCCCAGTACGCCGGAGTGGGTGGCGGCACGGTTGACGCTCGCGCACGCCGCCTGCGCCAGCGATGAGGCGCGGGCCAATCATCTGGTCGACGAGCTGCTCGGCGACCTGCAATTAGACGGTGTGGTGGAGGTGGACCCCACCGTCGGCCTGCATCTCGGCCGAGCGTTGTCCATCGCGGAACGGTACAGCACCGCTGTCGAGATACTGACCCCACTGAGCACTCGACTACGAGGTGAAGGTGCGCGAACCAGCTTGGCGATGACCTTCGGCGCACTGGGTGAAACTCGGGTCCGCTCATCACGATTCGACGAGGCACTGGTCTGTCTGGACGAGGCGATCGCACTCAGTCTTGCCACTGGGCAGCGCGCCTTCGCCCCGTTCTGGTTGTCGTTGCGGGCGCGGGTGCGGGCCATCCGGGGTGACGATCGGGCCGCCGACGATGATCTGGCGCTCGGATTCAGCATCTCCGACGAGCTACATACCTTCGGCGCCAGGTACTTTCTGCTTGCCAATGCCGGTCTGGTGGCGCTGAGCGCCGGACGGTACGCCGACGCTGTTGCCGCACTTGAGGAGTGCTGGTCATTCGAGCAGTCAGGCGGTCTCCTGGCTCCGCAGTTGGCTCGCTGGCACGCCGACCTGGTCGAGGCCCTCGTCGCAACCGGACGCCGCGATGAGGCCGTCCCGGTTCTCGCCCATCTCACAGCGGTTGCCGACACCCCAGGCTGTAGCCGGTGGACCCGCGCCACCACATTGCGTGCGCAGGCACTGATGTGTGCGGACGCCGACCGGGATGAAGCCCTACGATTGGCCGACGCGGCCCTACAGACCTACGACCGAGACGTCGACGCGTTCGACCATGCCAGGACCTTGAAGATAGCCGCGGAATTGACCCCGGACCCAGAACGTCGCCAGGTGACGAGGATGAAGGCACAGTACGGTTTCCGCAGAGTGGGAGCGTCGGCGTGGTCGGCGCAGGGTCCGGCCGTGGAATCACCGCCAGGAATGTCCGGACTGACCGATACCGAACGGCGGGTGCTGATCGAGGTCTCCAACGGCCTCACGAATCGTCAGATCGCCAACGTGCTGCAGATGAGCAGCAAGACGGTGGCGAACCACCTTTATCACGTGTATCGCAAACTGGGTGTCGCTTCGCGCACCGAGGCCGCACGGGTCATTCTGCTCGCGCAGGGCTGACCCGCCCCCGATCATCCCCCGCGGCGTCGCAATCGGGGATTCCGAAGTCCGGTCAGACACCCCGGATTCCGCTGTCCACCACCTTGACGGTCTTGTGCGGAAACCGCTTCTCGGCATGCGCCTTGGCCGCCGAGTTCGGCAGCACATACAGCGTCTCCCGCTTGTCTCGCAGGGGTTTGAGCACCCGGTCCATGAACTCCTGGCGGTCATCGAGGTAGGGCTCGATGACGTCCTCCCCCGCCGGGCACACCGCAAGGCAGTAGGCCGCCTTGTAGTTGGCTTTGAAGGACAGGCTCTGCCACATCGACGCATTCTCTGAATCACTTACCCGGGAACGGAATTCGGCGGCGTCAGCACTGTCGGCGACGGTCTGCGCCCAGTCGGTGAAGCCACCCATGAACTCGCGGTAGTTGTGCACCGAGCAGGCGACGAAATCGAACTCGCCGTCCTTGCCGATCGCGCCGACCGGGCAGGCCGCCACACACAGCTTGCATTCCAGGCACGGGGAATAGTCCAGCGGCTCACCGTAACTGCTGATCGGTGTGCCGACCAAGATGGTGGCCAGCAGGATGAAGTTGCCGAACCTCGGGTGGATCACGTTGCGATGGATTCCCATCACTCCCAGCCCTGAGGCTACCGCGACGGGCTTGTGCGCCACCACCCAGATCCGCCCGGGGTACCTGTCCATCTCCATCGGGAAGGTTGCCGACGGGTTCACCGCGCGATGGCCGGCATCCTCCAACGCCCGGGTGATCCGGTGGGCCGCCTCGTTGATGATCTCCCCACTACGGTGGAACTCCTGGTTGGCCACGCTACGGGTGGACGAGCGCACGTTGTCGCGGTTCATCTTCACCACCAGTGAGATGTAGCTGCGCACCCCCGGCAGCGCGGCCTCGACGTGCTCGCGCTCAGAGGCCAGGTCCGGGTTGTCCGCACCAGCGAAGGCGACGTCGTCGGCCCCGGCGTCCAGACACAACGCACGCAGCCAGTCGGCGTCGATCATGTCCGGGGCCGGGGCCTCCGAACGGGTACGCACCGCGCGCACGGTCGGGTGGTCGGCCAGCCGCGGCGGAAGCTTCGATGTCATGAAGCTGAGTATAGTTCTCTATACTCAGCGCGCAAGGGCGCAACCGCTCCGCGTGAAGAAACGGTTCCGGCCCGATGCGCACCCGCCCGGCCCTGCGTAGCGGCGCCACAAACCACCGCGGGCGGGCGCGTCACGAAAGACACGCCCGCCCGCGGATGTTCGATTCCGACTCGGCGAAATGACTAGCGACGACCCCCGGGCATACCCAGCCACGGGAACACCGGGATGTTGGCCGGCGGCGCAGTGGTGCCTGGCCTGACCTTGATCGAGGTGCTGCCGTTGGTCGAACAGATCGTCTTGGTGGCGGTGTCCTGGCAGGTCGGTCGAGCCGACGCCACGGGCGCCGAAATAACCGAGGCTGCCGCCAATCCCGCCATCACGAAAGCGAACTTGCCGCGACCTGTCATCATGTCCTTCCCTTTCCGGGCTACGACCGCGATACCAGAATGGTCATGCGCTGAACGCGCCGGCTTCCGCTCGCTCATCAGGGGCAGGCCGATACGACAACGGGCGAATCCGCATCCAGCGGAGTGTTGTTCGCCGCCGCTCGATTGAACGCGTCCTGGCGCGCAGCCTCCACAGTGGCCCCGGCGCCGCCGGCCACCGCATGGTTGCTCGGGCTGGCGACCGACACGATGCAGAGGTTGTCGTTGGTCACCTCGTCAGCCGTACATTCGACGCCACCGGCGTTCTGGCACGCCGCGATCACCGCCGCAGAGGCCTCTTCACTGGTGTCACCGGTCGCGGTGAAACCGCCGAGCGTGTCGATGAATTCGCCCGTACCCACTGCCGCAAAGATGTCTTCGGGGTCTTCGACATAGCCCCCAGGCCCGCCTGCCCACGCGGTGCCCGCGGAAATCCCGGCAGCAATAACACCTGCGCCAAGAATCGCCGAAACCCATCGGGAATTGACCATGCTGGTCCTCTCGTCAAAGTGGTTTCCGCGTCAGAATACGCAAATTCACGTCGACGATGGGCAAATTGACGTGCTCTCATCGCATTTGCTTACAACAATGGAAACCCAGACGAAAAGCGCGCCGAAATCCCGCGAGATTACCCAAAGTGCTGCCCGCGAGCGGCGTGTCGCGGAGCGGACACGCCGCTCGCGGCGCAAAGACTAGGTGACCAGGGAGACCGAGTTGGCGCGACGCAGCTTGCCCGACGGGGTCTTCGGGATACTCCCGGGCCCGAGCACCACGACATTGCGCGGACGCATATCGACCTCGGAAACCACCTCGTGAGCCACCTGATGTTCGATCCGGCGCACCTCGGCCGGGTCCTGCCAAGCATTGGATTCCACCGCGACGGCGAAGGTCTCACGCGAGTGTCCGGCATCAAGCCGCACCGCGACGGCACAGCCGGGGCGCACGCCCTCGACGCGGCCGGCCGCACGCTCGATGTCGGTCGGGTAAATGTTGCGCCCGGCCATGATGATCACGTCCTTGACGCGACCACACACGATGATGTTGCCCTCTTCGGTGATGTAGCCCAGATCGCCGGTGTCGTACCAGCCGTGTTCGTCCTGGGCCGGCAGGAATCCGCCCATGGTGATGTAGCCAGGAGTCAGAGATTCGCCGCGCAACTCGATGACGCCGACGCCGCGGGCGGGCATCACGTCGCCGTGCTCGTCGACGACGCGCGCCTCGAGATCCTGCAGGAGCGGACCGAGGGAGGCCAGCCGCTTGGTGTTGCCCTTGGTGGCGGGCACGGCGCGGCGCAATGCAGCCAGCAGGTCGGCGTCGACCTCGTCGACCACCAGGCCGGCGTTGCACGGCGAGAATGACACCGCCAGGCAGGTCTCGGCCATGCCGTAGGCCGGCAGGATCGCCGACTCCGGAAGACCGAAGGGCTTGCCCGCGTCGAGCAGGTCCTCGACGTCGGCCGGCTCCACGGGCTCGGCACCCGAGAGCGCGAACCGCAGCGTGGACAGGTCGTACTCGCCCGGGTTGGCCTGACGGCGCAACCGCTTGGCGAACAGTGCGTAGGCGAAGTTGGGCGCCGCGGTCATGGTGCCCTTGTACTTGGTGATGAGCTTGGCCCACAGCAGGGTGTCGCGTAGGAAGTCCATCGGCGTGACCTTGACGAGCTCGGCGCCGAAGTACATCGGGATGGTCAGGAAGCCGACCATGCCCATGTCGTGGAAGCAGGGCAGCCAGCTCACCATGACGTCCTTGTCGACGTCGTACTCCGCACCGATGAACATCGCCTCGGCATTGGAATGGATGTTGCGGTGGGTGATCTGGACGGCCTTGGGCGAGCCGGTCGAACCGGACGTCAACTGCATCAGCGCCAGGTCGTCCTCGCCGGTCTCGACCGGATCGACCGGGTCAGATGCCAGCAGATCGGCGACGGTAAGGACCTTGACCCCTTTTTCTTCGAGCACCGGGATGGCCACCAGGAACGGCTCGGAGACGATGACGGCGTCGGCCTCGATCATGCCGATCACGTTCATCGTGTCTTCGGCCCACACCGCCAGGTCCGTGCGCGGGGTCGGCTGGTGCAGCATGGTCAGGCTCGCGCCCCGCATCCACACGCCCTGCGCCGTCGGCGCGATCTCCACCGGGAAGCCGGCCAGCACGCCGACGGCGTCTCCGTGGCCGATTCCGGCGGCAGCCAGGCCGCCCGCGATACGCCGGGCCCGTTCGTGAACCTCACCCCAGGTGTGGCGCACCGGCTCGTGCGGCTCGCCAGTCACCATGCCGCGCTTGCTCTCACGAGCGTTGCGGAACATCTTCTCGGTGAATCTGCTCACGACGACCTCCTTGGCTTCCGCGGCGCGGGCACCGGCGACAGTGCGCCAGGTGCAGTTGCCCGGTTATCCATGCTCCGCCCGGTGTGCGCTGCTTTTGGGTAGGCGCGCGCACACGATTGGGGAGCAGTTATGTCTCGAATAGGTGATGCCCCGGTACCGGGGATACAGCTCCGCGACCGCCCACCGTGACCGGCGGCGGGCGCATAAGTCGCATCCGATGCCACATCGCTAGCATTCACCGCCGATCATCTTAAGAGACCCTTAAGTAACTGGCCAAACCCTCACGTCAATTGAGGCCTGCGTCACATTTCTCCCCTCACGCCGGCCCGCCGTCGAAAACCGCGGACAACGCCAGTCCGGCCTCTTTCTCAGGCTGAGCTCGACGGTTCCGGCACGACCCGGGCACCGCTCACAGGTCCGCTGGCCACCCGCACAGTCCGGCACACACCCGCCCCGGCCAGCTCCGCGCCCACGTCCACCGCCGACGTCGACGACGGACACAGGAACGCGCACGTCGGGCCCGAGCCGGACACGATGCCGGCCAGCGCGCCCGCGTCCACCCCGGCACGCAAGGTCCGGCGCAGGTCCGGATACAAGCTCAGCGCGGCCGCCTGCAGGTCATTGCCCAACAGCGCGGCCAGTTCGGCCGGATCGCCGGAGGCCAGCGCCGCGACCACGGGTTCAGGTTCTTCGACCCGCGGCGGGCCTCCGGTCGAGGTGTCCGCACGCAGCCGATCCAGCTCACCGAACACCTTCGGGGTGGACAACCCCTTGTGTGCGAACGCCAGCACCCAGTGGAAGGTATTGCGGGCCAGGACCGTGGCGAGCTCCTCACCGCGGCCGGTGCCCAGCGCCGTGCCGCCGTGCAGCGCGAACGGGACATCGCTGCCCAGCCGCGCGGCCAGCGCATGCAGATCACGCCGGGGCACGCCGAGCTCCCACAACGTGTTCATCGCCACCAGCACCGCGGCAGCATCGGCACTGCCGCCGGCCATGCCACCGGCCACCGGGATCGACTTGTCGATGCTGATCGCCACGTCCGGCGCCCGGCCCACGTGCTCGGCCAGCAGCTCGGCCGCACGCCAGGCCAGGTTGCGCTCGTCGGCGGGCACCGACTCCACGCCCTCACCCTCGACCGTCAGCGACAGCATGTCGGCATTGCGCACCGTCACCTCGTCCAGCAGCGAAACGGCATGGAACACCGTGGTGAGGTCGTGGTAGCCGTCGTCGCGCACATCGCCGACGGCCAGATACAGGTTCACCTTGCCGGGGACGCGCACGGTGACGGAGCCGGTGGGGACCCACTCGGAGGCGATACTGCCGTCGGATGCTGACACGGCCACGACACTATCGCCGCCACCCCGTGGTTGTCGGTGAACTTAAGCTGAGACGGTGCCCTCACCCGAGGTGGTCGTCGCGGGCTACACCGCGGTGAAAGTCGTGGGGACCGGCGGATCCGCCACCGTCTACTCGGCCTGCGACCCCGACGGGGACACCGTCGCGCTCAAGGTTCTCGACGATCAGCTTCGCCAACCGGCTCAACTGGCCCGGCTACAGCGCGAGTTCGACTTGGCCCGTCGACTCGTCCACCCCAACATCGTCACGGTGTATGCCGCCGGCCCAGGCTGGTTGGCGATGGAGCTGCTCGACAGCACGGTGAACGGCTTGCCCGGGATCCCCGAGCGGCTCACCGCACTGACCCAGATCGCGGGGGCACTGGATTTCGCCCACCGTCGCGGGATCGTGCACTGCGATGTCAAACCCGCCAATATCCTTGTCGATGAACCATTTTCGCGGGCAGTACTGGTCGATTTCGGCGTCGCACACTCAATGGCTCAGGACGTCGCCGCCCGCCTCGCCCACGACCGGTCCCCCCGGATGAGCCTCGACCCGGCCCGTCGAATCACCCGTCAGACTTCCCAGCCGCACCCGAACATCCAAGCGTCACTGGCCTATTCGGCGCCCGAACTGCTCGTCGGGCGGACGCCGTCGGCGGCCACCGACCAGTACGCGCTGGCTTGCACGACGGTGGAACTTCTCACGGGTTCGCCGCCGTTCACCGCAGACACCGCGCTGGCCCTGATCGACCAGCAGCTGTACAGCCGTCCGCCACGAATATCGCAGCGCTGCAATTGGATTCCACGCACAGCAGACTCGATCGTCGCCAAGGCCATGGCCAAGGAGCCAGGCCGGCGCCACGACTCGTGTTCCGAGTTCGTCAGGCAGCTCCGCGAGGCGGTCCAGCCCCGAACGTGAAGAAGATCGCGAGATTGGTCGACAATCTCGCGATCTTCTTCACGTTCACCACATCAGTGTGGCCGGTTAGCGCGCCGCCTCAACCTCGGCCGCGGCCTCACCCTCGGCTTCCTTGGCCCGCTGCAGTAGCCGGACGAAATCGGCGATGCTGAGTGTCTCACCACGGCGCGACGGGTCGATGCTGGCAGCCAGCAGCCGCTCGGCCGACTCGTTACCCGAGCCCGCCCAGTCGGCGAACGCGTTGCGCGAGGTCTTGCGCCGCTGCGCGAACCCGATGTCGATGAGCTTGAACACCTCATCGCGGAACTCGACGTCCGTGGGCCACGGCGATGTCTCGTACCGGTCGATGCGGACCAGCCCGGAATACACCCGCGGAATCGGCCAGAACACCGTCGGCGACACCATCCCGTGCCTGCGCACGTTTCCGTAGAAACGCACCTTGGCACTGGGCACGCCGTAGTCCTTGCCGCCGGGTTCGGCCGCCAGCCGCTCGGCCACCTCGGCCTGCACCATGACCATCACCGTCCGGATCGACGGGAACTCGGCCAACAGATGCAGCAGCGCGGGCACCGCCACGTTGTACGGCAGGTTGGCCACGAGCGCGGTCGGCTGATCGGTCAGATCAGACGGCATCAGCGTCAGGATGTCCTGGTTGATGACGGTGAGCCGGTTGATCTCGCTGTGCGAGTGATCGGCGATGGTGGCCGGCAATTGCTTGGCCAGCACCGGGTCGATCTCCACAGCGGTCACCCTGGCGCCACGGTCCAACAGGGGCAGGGTCAGTGACCCCAGACCCGGTCCGACCTCCAGCACATGGTCGCTCCGGTGGATACCGGAAGCCGACACGATGCGCCGGACAGTGTTGGCATCATGCACGAAGTTCTGGCCAAAGGCCTTGCGTGGCCGAAAGTCGATTTCTTTCGCCAAGCGTCGTATCTCGGTCCGCCCGAGCAGTCGAATAGTCAGCGCGCCCCAATCCTCCCACTACACACCGGCCAAGCTCCCCATCCCTGCCGGGCCTGCGTCACCGTAGCAATCGCAATCTGCTCTTCTCTAGTCGCCAGATCGGCCCTCGGAGCATACCGCAGACCACCCTGTCGCTCCCAGGTGTTTTGGTCGAATTGGACGCCGCCGTAGAACCCGTTGCCCGTGTTAATCGCCCAGTTACCTCCCGCTTCGCACTGTGCGAGCGAGTCCCACTGGGCTCCGTTGGTAACCGGCGGAACTTCGGTGCCGGGCTTTGCTCCGACCCGCAGCACACCATCGCGCGCCGGCTCGATCACGACATTGGCTACTGGCAGCCTGCCGGTCTCCACACCGTTCACCTTGGCCACCGCATAGGTCACGTCCTGGGTGCCCGGGGCGCCGGGGTCCTCGACGACCTTGCGGCTCATGTTCAGCTCGGGGTCTTCGATGCGCTTGTTGCCGGGAGCCAACGGCACCCGCTCGGTGACCTTCTCGATGCGCATGCGGGTCACCTGCACTTGCATACCCTCGGTGACCGGCGTCGATGCCGCCGGGACCACGGTGTCGTTCTGTTCCAGCGGCGCCCCCGCGGCGGCAAGCAGACCGGCCACGTTCGGGGCCGCCAGGTGCACGGTCCGCGCATTGCCGCCGTCGTCGATTCGCACCGTCTTGGCGCTCACCACGGGCAGTGCCATACCGCCCAACGGCACCCTGCTGCCGCGGGACGCCGCGGCCGGCGCCTTGTCGGTCATCTTCAGCTGCGCCAGGGCCTCGTCCACGGTCGAGGCGGTGGTCCACACCTGCTTGCTGTCATTGCCGTCCAACGACAATTCCAGCGGCCGGCTGCGCCGCAGAACGATGGTGTCGGACTGGTGCACGGACTCGTCGGCGGCCGGATAAAGATCATCGCGATCGCCTACGGAAAATCCGTTCTCCTGGACCACGTCGATCACCCGGGACTTCATGGTCGTCACGGTCATCGGCGCGCCGTCCACGCTCAGCGTGACGGTCTTGTGCGATCCGACGGCATAACCCCCGGCCGCGGTGAGCGTGACCAACAGGGCTCCCACCACGCCTCGTAGCAGCGGTGATCGCGATTCATGAATTTTGTTGAGCGCTTCCATATACCCGCTTTTCGGCTCGGACGGCATAGTTCACCGCCGGCGGTTGAGCTTTGATCACAAGACGGTAACGAAAAGGCCCACACCCGGCAACTACGCCAGGCCGCTCCCGTTAAGTCCGTACACCCGCGCCGCAGTGGCTGCGGTCTCGGACGCGACCTCTTCGGCGGGTCGGTCCAGCAACTCTGCGAGTGCCCGCACAGTGTATGGCAGGCAGTACGGCTCGTTCGGCGCCCCGCGGAACGGGTGCGGGGTCAGAAACGGTGCGTCGGTCTCGACCAACAACTGACCCGGCGGGATCAACCGAGCGGCTTCACGCAGGTCAGCCGCATTCTTGAAACTCACGGTGCCCGAAAGGCTGAGCACCCAGCCCGCCTCGACACAGGTGTGGGCCATCTCCGGTCCCGACGAAAAACAGTGGAAGATCACTATCTCGGGGGCTCCTTCGGCGCGCAGCACGTCGAGAACCTCCGCATCGGCATCGCGATTGTGGATCATCAACGGCTTGCCGGTGCGCTTGGCCAGGTCGATGTGCCATGCGAACCCCTCGCGCTGCTCGTCCGGCGTCGCGCAGCCGTCCAGCCGGCCGGGCCAGTACAGGTCCATCCCGGTCTCACCGACCGCCACCACCCGCGGATGGACGGCCAACCGCTCCAGCTCGGCCCTGGCCGCGTCGTCGAGCACGTTGGCCCGGGTCGGATGCAGCGCCACCGCCCCGAAAACCCGCTCATCAGCGTCGACGGCCCTGGTCACCCAGCGAGCCGAATCCAGATCGTCGGCGATGGTGACCGCCTGGCCCACCCCGACGGCGGCCGCGCGGTCCATGATCGCGCGGACATCCTCAGCGGTCTGCGCACCGCAGGCGTCCAGATGGGTGTGTGCATCGACCAGCGGACCCAACGGCTCGGGGGCTGGCGGCTTCTCCCTGGCTGAGCGTTTCGAACCCACCGCAACACCATAAGGTGGGACCAAATGAGTGAGCCTTTCTACATAACTACGGCCATCGCCTATCCCAACGGTGCGCCGCACATCGGGCACGCCTACGAGTACATCGCCACCGATGCGATCGCCCGGTTCAAGCGTCTCGACGGCTTCGATGTGCGCTACCTGACCGGTACCGACGTCCACGGACAGAAGATGGCCGAGACGGCCGCCGCCGAGGGCATCTCCGTGGCCGAGCTGGCCCATCGCAACTCCGATGTGTTCCAACGGCTGCAGGAGAAGCTCAACATCTCCTTCGACCGATTCATCCGCACCTCCGACGCCGACCACTATGAGGCGTCCAAGCAGATCTGGCGCGCGATGAACGAGGCCGGAGACATCTACCTGGGCACGTACTCGGGCTGGTACTCGGTGCGCGACGAGCGCTTCTTCGCCGAGGACGAGACCACCGAAGGCCCCGACGGCACGCGCACGGCGATCGAGACGGGCACCCCGGTCACCTGGACCGAGGAGCAGACCTACTTCTTCCGGTTGTCGGCCTACGCCGAGCGCCTGCTGGCCCACTACCAGGCCCACCCCGAGTTCATCGGACCCGATGTGCGCCGCAATGAGGTCGTCAGCTTCGTCTCGGGCGGGTTGAAGGATCTGTCGATCTCGCGGACCACGTTCGACTGGGGCGTGCCGGTCCCCGACCACCCCGACCACGTGATGTACGTGTGGGTGGACGCGTTGACCAACTACCTGACCGGCGTGGGATTTCCGGATGTGGAGTCGGAGTCCTTCGGCAAGTACTGGCCCGCGAAGCTCCACATGATCGGCAAGGACATCATCCGGTTCCACACCGTGTACTGGCCGGCGTTCCTGATGTCGGCCGGGATCGCGCTCCCCGAACGGGTTTTCGCGCACGGCTTCATCAATGTCAAGGGCGAGAAGATGAGCAAGTCGGTCGGCAATGTCGTCGATCCGATCGCGCTCGTGGACACCTTCGGCCTCGATCAGGTGCGCTACTTCTTCCTGCGCGAGGTGTCCTTCGGCCAGGACGGTAGCTACAGCGAGGAAGCCATCATCGGCCGGATCAACGCCGACCTGGCCAACGAGCTGGGCAACCTGGCGCAACGCTCACTGTCGATGGTGGCCAAGAACCTCGACGGCGTGGTACCCGATCCCGGATCGTTCACCGACGACGACACCGCGCTGCTCGACGCCGCCGATGGCCTACTGGAGCAGGTGCGCGCGCATTACGACGTGCCGGCGATGCACCTTGCGCTGGAAGCGATCTGGTCGGTGCTGGGCGCGGCGAACCGCTACTTCTCCGCCCAGGAGCCATGGGTGCTGCGCAAGTCCGAGGATCCGGCCGACCAGCAGCGGTTCGGTACGGTGCTGTACACGACGCTCGAAGTGGTGCGGATCGCAACGCTGCTCACACAGCCGGTGATGCCGGACTCGACGGCCAAACTGCTCGACCTGCTGGGCCAGCCGACCGACGCACGCGACTTTGACTCGATCGGTACGCGGATCAAGCCCGGTACCGAACTGCCCGCTCCGACGGGGGTTTTCCCCCGCTACCAGATGGACTGAGATGGCTGGACTACACGAGAAACTGCAGGCGATCTATGAGGAGGTGGGACAGCGCAACGCCGGCGAGAAAGAGTTCCACCAGGCCGTCTACGAGGTGCTGACCAGCCTCGGGCCGGTCGTCGCCAAGCATCCCGAGTACGCCGACGGCGCCATCATCCGCCGGCTGTGCGAGCCTGAGCGTCAGATCATCTTCCGGGTGCCGTGGCAGGACGATTCCGGTGCCTCACAGATCAGCCGAGGCTTCCGCGTCGAGTTCAATTCCGCCCTGGGACCGTTCAAGGGCGGGTTGCGGTTCCACCCTTCGGTCTACCTCGGCATCGTGAAGTTCCTCGGCTTCGAACAGATCTTCAAGAACTCGCTGACCGGTCTGCCGATCGGCGGCGGCAAGGGTGGTTCGGACTTCGACCCCAAGGGCCGCTCCGATGCCGAGATCATGCGGTTCTGCCAGTCCTTCATGACCGAGCTCTACCGCCACATCGGCGAGTACACCGATGTCCCGGCCGGTGACATCGGGGTCGGCATGCGCGAAATCGGTTACCTGTTCGGCCAATACAAGCGGATCACCAACCGCTACGAGTCCGGTGTGCTCACCGGCAAGGGCCTGACCTGGGGCGGATCGCAGGTCCGCACCGAAGCCACCGGCTACGGCACGGTGTTCTTCGTCGACGAGATCCTGCGGTCGAGCGGACAGTCCTTCGACGGCAAGCAGGTCGTGGTGTCCGGTTCGGGCAACGTGGCGATCTACGCGATCGAGAAGGTGCACGCGCTCGGCGGCACCGTGGTGGCCTGCTCGGACTCCAGCGGCTACGTGCGTGACGACAAGGGCATCGACCTCGACCTGCTCAAAGAGGTCAAGGAACTGCGCCGGGGCCGTGTCGCGGACTATGCCGAGGCCCGCGGCGGCGCGACCGAGGTGGTGACGGGCCGCAGTGTGTGGGAGGTGCCGTGTGACATCGCGCTGCCCTGCGCCACCCAGAACGAGGTCTCCGGCGCCGACGCGGCCACGCTGATCAAGTCCGGCTGCCAGATCGTGGCCGAGGGCGCCAACATGCCCTGCACTCCCGAGGCGGTGAAGTTCTTCGAGGAGTCCGGGGTGAAGTTCGCCCCTGGGAAGGCCGCCAACGCCGGCGGGGTGGCCACAAGCGCCCTGGAGATGCAGCAGAACGCGTCGCGGGACTCGTGGAACTTCGACGACACCGAGGCGCGGTTGGCCGAGATCATGCGGCGTATCCACGACCGCTGCCTGGCCACCGCCGACGAGTACGGGCAGCCGGGCAATTACGTGGCCGGCGCCAACATCGCCGGTTTCATCCGGGTGGCCGACGCCATGCTGGCACTGGGCCTGGTGTAGCAGGCCACCGGGTGATGTGTCTCACATAACCTCGGTGCCTGTCACAAACTCGGACGGCGCGGTGTCTTGAGGGCATAAGCCTTCGAGAACAGGAGAAGCTCCGATGACCGAAACAACTGCGCAGAACACCCGAGTGGTCGTGATCGGCGGAGGTTACGCCGGGGTGCTGGCGGCCAACCGCCTGCAGGGCACACCGGGAGTGGCTGTCACGCTGGTCAATCCGCGGCCCGAGTTCGTCGAGCGGATCCGGCTGCACCAACTGGCAGTCGGCAACCACGACGCCACCGCGGCCTACGACACATTGCTCGGCCCCGGGGTGCGGTTGCTGGTCGACGGTGCCGATCACATCGACGCCGACATCCGTCAGGTGCAGATGATCTCCGGCGAGGTGCTCGACTACGACTACCTGGTGTACGCCGTGGGCAGCACTGCCGGCGTGCCCGCCTCGGTGCCTGGTGCCGCCGAATTCGCTTACCCGCTTTCAGAACTGGAACAGGCCCAGCGGCTGCGCGCCCGGCTGCAGGACGTGCCGATGTCAGCACCGGTGGTCGTGGTCGGCGGTGGCCTGACGGGAATCGAGGCGGCCGCAGAGCTCGCCGAGGCGGGCCGTCAGGTCACCCTCGTCACCGATGTGGTGGGCGCCTCGGTGGGCGCGGGCGCCCGTCGCTCGATCGTCAAGGCCCTGACCAAGCTCGGTGTCTCGATCATCGACGGACCCGAGATCCTGGTGTCCGGGGTCGGGGCCGACGCGATCACCCTGGCCGACGGTAACCGGTTGCCCAGCGCGCTGACGGTGTGGACCACCGGATTCGGGGTCCCCGGGCTGGCCGCCGCGAGCGGGCTGCGCACCGATGAACTTGGGCGCCTGCTCACCGACGAGACATTGACGAGCATCGACGACGCGCGCATCGTGGCCGCCGGCGACGCGGCCTCACCCTCGGGGGTACCGCTGCGGATGAGCTGCCAGTCGGCGGGCCCGTTGGGTGTCCAGGCCGCCAACACCGTGCTGGCCCGCATCGCGGGCGCCGAGCCCGAGATGATCAACCAGGCCTTCGCCGGTCAGTGCGTGAGCGTCGGCCGGAATGCCGGGACAGTGCAGCTGTGCCACTCGGATGACAGCCCGCGCCGTGCGTTCATCGGCGGGCGCACGGGCGCCTTCGTCAAGGAGCAGGTCTGCCGGGCCACGCTGACGTTCCTGCGCAAGGAAGGTGTGAAGCCGGGATCGTACTTCTGGTTCAAGAGCGACAACCGGGCGCGTCAGCTTGCCGAGGCACAGCTGGACACCACGGTCGGTGCGGACGCGAGGAGCAAGGGGAACCGATGAACACCACCGGCGCGGGTAACTCGCACTCGAACTCGACCGAACACGCCGAACGGTTCACCCTCCTGCGACCGTTGTTGTTCACCATCGCGTACGAGATCATCGGGACGGCAACGGAATCCGATGACGTGCTGCAGGAGAGTTACCTGCGCTGGGCCGAGGTGGATCTGGACACCGTCCGCGACACCAAGGCGTTTCTGGCCCAGCTCGTCACCCGCCAGTCGCTCAACGCTCTGCGGGCCCAGTCCCGGCGGCGCGAGGAGTACGTGGGGCCATGGCTGCCCGAACCGCTGTTGTTGACGGCCGACAATATCGACCCGCGCGACCCTTCAACGGATGTGGTTCTGGCCGAATCGGTTTCAATGGCCATGCTGGTGGTGCTGGAGACCCTGACCCCCGACGAACGCGCCGTCTTCGTACTGCGTGAGGTGTTCGGTTTCAGCCACGACGAGATCGCCTCGGCCATCGACAAATCCGCGTCTGCCGTCCGGCAGATGGCGCACCGGGCCCGCGAGCACGTGCAGTCCAGGCGCAAGCGGTTCGAACCCGTCGACCTCGAAGAGTCCAACCGGGTCACCGAGGAATTCCTGACCGCGGCAGCCACCGGCGACATCGACGGGCTGCTGGCCTTGCTGGCGCCCGATGCCGTGTACACCGCTGACAGCGGCGGAAAGGCCACCGCGGCACGGCGGCCTGTCGTGGGCGCACAGAAGGTCGCGGCGATGCTCGTCGGCCTGTTCCGTGCGGGTGAGCGGATTCCGGGGCTGACCTTTGAACGCATCACGTGCAACGGCGAGCCCGCGGTGATGATCCGCAGCGACGCGGGGATGGAAGGGGTTTTCACCGTCGAGGTCATCGACGGCAAGATCACCCACTTCTACGCGATGCGCAATCCGGACAAGCTGACCGGCATCGACGTCCCGCGGGTGATCAGCCGCTGACGCTTCCCGCCGAGCAGACACAGAATCGCACTATTTCGCCTGGAATAGTGCGATTTTGCGTCTGCTCGCGGGAGGAAGCAAGCTAGCTGCATGCGGATCGAGCGGCTCGGCGCGCTGGGCGACGCCCCGGCGGTGCTGCGCGGTGTCGCCGCGGCCGCCCGGGCCGCGGGGCAGCCGCCGCCGGCCGCGGTGATCGGCGACTGGTTCGGCTCGCGGGCGGTGATCGCGCCGTCGGTGTCGGTGGCCCCGGCCGCGCCGGACGCCTGCTTCGAAGTGCCCCAGGACACCTCGGGACCGCCGGGGTGTGTGGGTGGCGGCTGGTTCGGCTACCTCAGTTACCCGGACCCCGGCGCCGACGGCACTCCCCCGCGCATCCCGGTAGCTGCGGGCGGCTGGTCGGACTGCGTGCTGCGCCAAGCCGCCGACGGTCTGTGGTGGTTCGAAAGCCTCAGTGGCGCAGCACTTCCCGACTGGTTGCGGAACCTGCAGCCGACTGAGCCACATCCCTACAGCCTCAGTTGGACAGCCCCCGATCGCGGCGATCATCGCCGTGGCGTGTCCTCCTGCCTGGAGGCCATCGCGGCCGGTGAGGTGTACCAGGCCTGTGTGTGCACCAGATTCACCGGCCACATCGCCGGAGGACCGATCGATTTCTTCACCGAGGCGGTGGCCCGGACCGCGCCGGCGCGCGCGGCGTATGTGGCCGGGGACTGGGGCGCGGTGGCCTCGCTGTCACCGGAGCTGTTCCTGCGCCGGGCGGGCAGCACGGTCACCTCCAGCCCCATCAAGGGCACACTGCCTTCCTCGGCCGATCCCGCCGCCCTGCCGGCCTCGGTCAAGGATGTCGCCGAGAACGTCATGATCGTCGACCTGGTGCGCAACGATCTGGGACGAGTGGCGACCACCGGTAGCGTGACGGTGCCCGAACTGCTCGCGGTACATCCGGCGCCCGGGGTCTGGCACCTGGTCTCGACCGTCACCGCCGAGGTTCCCGCGCACGTGCCGACGAGCGCACTGCTCGAAGCCACCTTCCCACCGGCGTCGGTGACCGGCACTCCCAAACGCCGGGCCCGGCAACTGCTGCGCCAGTGGGAACCGGCACGACGAGGTATCTATTGCGGCACAGTCGGTTTCGCATCACCAGTGGCGGGCTGCGAGCTCAACGTGGCGATCCGCACCGTTGAGTTCGGTCCCGACGGGTCGGCGGTGCTCGGCGTGGGTGGCGGCATCACCGCCGATTCCGACGTCGACGCGGAATGGGAAGAGTGTCTGCACAAGGCCGCAAGCATTGTCCGAGCCCCGACTGTGGTAGCCAATCAGGTATGACCGAACTCCCCGATATTCCCGGCGCACTCAATGATTTCCCGGCCGATGCGCCGGTCCTGATGGTGAACCTGCTCAAATTCAAGGAGCCCGACGGACTCGACAGCTATTTGCAGTACGGCGCCGGGGTCGCCCCGCTCCTGGAACGCGCCGGCGCGAAGGTCCGCTATGGCGGATCCATGCCTGCGGTGCTGCTCGGCGAAGAAGCCAAACCCTGGTGGGACGTGATTCTCATCGTCGAGTATCCGACGCCCGCCGCGTTTCTCGAGATGGTGACCAGCGAGGAGTACGCGGCCGTCCACGTGCATCGGGCAGCGGCACTGGACCGTGGTGAACTGATCGCGACGTCCAACTGGCCGCTCACCGCGTAGGTCTGGCCCGCAGCACGGCGTCGTAGAGCTCGCGCCGGGACGGCGCTCCCGGATTCGCCGCGATCACCTGCGCACAGGCGTCCTTGACCCGGGCCCCGTCGGCCACCAGTTCCTCGACCTCGGCCACCAGCGCAGGCAGTTCGACGGTCGGGGTGCCCCCGGCCAACACCACGGTGATCTCCCCCAGCACGCCGTCGGCGGCCCACTCGGCGAGCTCGGCCAGGCTGCCGCGACGGATCTCCTCGTGGGTCTTGGTCAGCTCACGGCACACCACGGCGCGCCGCGCCGGCCCCAACACGTCTACGGCATCACGCAGGGTCTCGGCCAGCCGGCGCGGGGATTCGAAGAACACGGTGGTGCGCGGTTCGGCAGTCAGGGTCTGCAGCCAGGCCAGCCGCGCGCCGTGCTTACGCGGCGCGAAGCCCTCGAAACAGAACCGGTCCGAGGCCAGTCCGGAGACCGCCAGCGCCGTCGTCACCGCGCTCGGGCCCGGCAGACAGCTGATCGGCCACCCTGCTTCTATGCAGGCCGCCACCAGGCGGTAGCCCGGATCGTTGATCAACGGCATCCCGGCGTCGCTGACCACGAGCACCGTCGCACCCGCCGCGATCTCGTCCACCAGGCCGGGCACGCGGCCCGCCTCGTTCTGGTCGAAGAAGCTCATGATCCTGCCCGCCGGCTGCACACCGAGCGCTTGGGCCAGCGCCCGCACACGCCGGGTGTCTTCGGCCGCGATGATGTCGGCCGTCTGCAGTGCCGTGATGAGGCGCGCAGAGGCATCGGAGGGCAGGCCCAGCGGCGTGGCGCCGATCAGTAGTTTGCCGGGTGTCACGACCGACAGCCTACGATCGCTTGCGTGACCGCCACCGCCACCGAATCGCCCACGGCTGGTCGCTCGGTCCCGTTGATCAGCCCCGCGCCGCTGATCCCGGCCCCCGAATTCGGGCCGACGGACCGGCTGCAGGGCTGGCTGATGACGGCCATCATCACCGCGTTGGCAGCGATAAGCCGGTTCCTGAACCTGGGTTCGCCGACCGATGCCGGCACGCCGGTCTTCGACGAGAAGCACTACGCGCCGCAGGCCTGGCAGATGCTGCACAACCACGGTGTCGAGGACAATCCGGGCTACGGCCTCGTGGTGCATCCGCCGGTGGGCAAGCAACTGATCTCGATCGGCGAGGCGTTGTTCGGCTACAACGGACTGGGCTGGCGGTTCTCCGGGGCGCTGTGCGGTGTGGTGACCGTGCTGCTGGTGGTGCGGATCGCGCGCCGGATCAGCCGCTCCACCCTCGTCGGCGGTATCGCCGGGCTGTTGCTGATCGCCGATGGCGTCAGTTTCGTGTCGGCCCGCACGGCGCTGCTGGACGTGTTCCTCGTGATGTTCGTGGTCGCGGCGTTCGCCTGTCTGATGGTGGATCGCGACGACGTCCGCCGGCGCATGCACGTCGCGTTCATGGAGGGCCGCATCGCCGAGACGCCGTGGGGTCCGCGGCTGGGCGTGCGATGGTGGCGCTTCGGTGCGGGCGTGCTGCTCGGTCTGGCCTGTGCCACCAAGTGGTCGGGGTTGTACTTCGTGGCGTTCTTCGGCGTCATGGCGCTGGTGCTCGACGCGATCGCGCGCAAGCAGTACCACGTGCCCGGGCCATGGCGAGGCATGCTGCGCCGCGACCTCGGGCCGGCCGCATACGTGTTCGGGTTCATTCCGTTCGCGGTGTACCTGGCGTCGTACGCGCCGTGGTTCGCCTCCGAAACCGGCGTCGACCGCCACGAGGTCGGCCAGTCCATAGGTGAGAACAGCATCATCCCGCTGCCGGACGCCCTGCGGTCGCTGTGGCACTACACCTATGCCGCCTACCGTTTCCACGCCGGGCTGACC
This sequence comes from Mycobacterium sp. DBP42, assembly GCF_005924235.1. Classification (NCBI taxonomy): domain Bacteria; kingdom Bacillati; phylum Actinomycetota; class Actinomycetes; order Mycobacteriales; family Mycobacteriaceae; genus Mycobacterium; species Mycobacterium sp. DBP42. Next base: position 45,491 of record NZ_VCMY01000031.1, on the reverse strand, counting down.
AACGCCGACGGCAACCACCACCCGTGGGAATCCAAGCCGTGGACGTGGCCGATGTCGTTGCGTCCGGTGCTCTACGCGATCGACAACCACGATGTGGCCGGTTGCGGCACCCAGTCGTGTGTGAAAGCCGTGATGTTGGTGGGCACTCCGGCGATGTGGTTCATCGCGGTGCCCGTGCTCGGCTGGGCCTTGTGGCGCGCCGTGGTGCGCCGGGACTGGCGCTACGGCGTGGTGTTGGTCGGCTACTCGGCTGGCTACCTGCCCTGGTTCTTCGACATCGACCGGCAGATGTACTTCTTCTACGCCACGGTGATGGCGCCGTTCCTGGTGCTGACGATCGCGCTGATCCTCGGCGACATCCTGTACCAGCCCAAGCAGAATCCCGAACGCCGAACGCTGGGCCTGCTGGTGGTGTGCTTCTACGTGGCGCTGGTGATCGCGAACTTCGCGTGGCTCTACCCGGTCTTGACGGGAATCCCGATTTCACAGTCCACCTGGAATCTGGAGATCTGGTTGCCCAGCTGGAGATAGGTGGCGGTAGGCCGTCTGGTCTTGACGCCGATTTCTACCGCTGGGCTGTGACTCGCGAAGTCCAGCCACCCTTGAGTAGAAACCGGCGATACAGCCGGCCAAGGAACCCCTAAAGCAAGTCTCGTGCCGCCGGGCAGGACATACAGCGTGGCCCGCCACGGCCCGTACCCAACTCCGAGGCCTCGATCGGCAGCACTTCGATACCCGAATCAGCCAGCCGGGCATTGGTTTCCGAGTTGCGCTCATAAGCCACCACCACACCCGGCGCCACGGCCAGGGTGTTGTTGCCGTCATCCCATTGCTCACGTTCAGCGGTGACCGGATCGAGCCCGGTGTCGATCACCCGGAGCTGCTCGATGCCCATCGCCTCGGCAGCCGCCGCCACGAAAGACACCTCGTCGTCGATCCGGATGCCGGCCTCGGTGCGATGAATGGTGAACGCCGACAACGAGTCCACGATATTGGGATACATCACCACCGCGTCGACGTCGACCATGGTGCACACGGTGTCCAAGTGCATCTGCGCGCGCTCCTGCCGGATCGGGACCGCCAGCACGGTGTGGGCCAGGTCGTCGTCGAACAGGCTGCGCGCCAACGCCTCTGCTCCGGCCGGCGTGGTCCGCTCCCCCACGCCGACCGCCACCACCCCGGGCCCCAGCAGCAGCACGTCTCCGCCTTCGACGGGCGCCGAACGGGATTCGTAGGCGCGCCGGACGCCGAGAAACCGTGGATGGTGAGCGTAGATCACGTCGGTCAGCGAGGTCTCACGGACCCGGGCCGGCAGCGCGAGCGAGGTGATGGCCACCCGCGGGCCGATCCAGAACGACGAATCGCGGGTGAACAACAGATTGGGCAGCGGCTCGATCACGAAATCACCGCCGTGGTGCATGAGGCGTACCAGTGACAGTTCGGCTCCGTGGAACGGCACCTCGTTGAAGGTCATCCCGGCCATCAGGATGTGCGCCAGATCCACCGGCGGCAGGGTGCGCAGGTAGGACGAGAGTTCGTGGGCCAGTGGCACACCCAGGCGTCGCGCATCGACGGCGGCCGAGATGCCGTGCATTCGCGCGGCCCCACTGTGCGCCAGCGACTCGGTCAGCAGATCGGCCAGGAGCAACACCTCCACGCCACGGGAACGCAACACATCCGCGAACGCGTCGTGCTCACGTTGCGCCTTGGCCACCCACGGCAACCCGTCGAAGAGCAGGGCGTCGTTGTTACGGGGCGTCAACCGCTGCAACTCCGGGCCGGGCCGGTGCAGGATGACGGCGCGCAGGGTGCCGACCTCAGAGTTGGAACCGAACACCGCAGTCTCCACCTCATGACGTTAACTCAACTATGGTTGAGGTGTATGGAGACGCACGAGTTAACTCCTGGCGAGATGTCGCTGCGCAGCGGCGTGGCGGTGTCCGCACTGCACTTCTACGAGCGCGAGGGCTTGATCGCCAGTCGCCGCACCTCAGGAAACCAGCGACGCTACGCCCGCGAGACACTGCGCCGCGTGGCCTTCATCCGGATGTCGCAGCGCCTGGGCATACCACTGGCCCGCATCCGCGAAGCACTGTCCAGCCTGCCCGACGACCGGATTCCGACCAGCAAGGACTGGGCCAGGCTCTCGGCCGGTTGGCGTCAGGACCTCGACGACCGCATCCTGCACCTGCAACGGCTGCGCGACAACCTGACCGGATGCATCGGCTGCGGCTGCCTGAGCCTCAAGACCTGCCAGCTGACCAACCCCGGCGACGTTCTCGCCGAACGCGGGCCGGGCGCCTCCCGCCTCTAACGCACTCGAACGTCTGTGCGATACACTCGCGCGCATGGAGCTGGCGTTGCAAGGCTCACTGTTCGAGCACGCTGAACGTCGTCGACTCGGCAACGGCGCCTGGGTGGAACTGCGGTCGGGCTGGTTGCCCGATGCCGACTCGCTGTTCGAGGAGTTGATGGACGAGATCCCGTGGCGGTCCGAGGAACGTGAGATGTATGACCGGGTGGTGGCCGTGCCGCGGCTGGTCAGCTTTCACCACCTGATCAACGAGCCGGTGCCGCACCCGCGCCTGAAACAGATCCGACGCAGGCTCAACGACACCTTCGGTGGTGAGCTCGGAGAACCGTTCACCACCGCCGGGCTGTGCCTCTACCGCGACGGCAATGACAGCGTCACCTGGCACGGCGACACCATCGGCCGCAGCCGCACCGAGGACACCATGGTGGCCATCGTCGGGCTCGGGGCGACAAGGGTTTTCGCGTTGCGCCCGCGCGGCGGCGGTCATGCCCTGCGACTGCAGCACCGCCACGGCGATCTGTTGGTGATGGGCGGATCGTGCCAGCGCACCTGGGAGCATTCGATACCGAAGACCACCAGCCTGGTCGGGCCGCGCATCAGCATCCAGTTCCGTCCGCACGACGTGCGCTGAGGCTCACGCGCCTCGTACGTCGGCAACCGCGGCGCTGAGCAGGTCACGAGCCCGCTTGTCGTCTACCCGCGACACCGGCTTGCCCGGCTCCACCAAGGGGTTGGCGGTGACGATCACCATGAATGTGTCGAAACTGGCGACGTAGTTGTACAACTCACCGGTGCGCGCGTGGCCGCCCATCACGGTCTGCACGATGCGGTGTGTCCCGGTGGTGCGCGCCCCCTCGATCTGCGGTGCCTCGACCACGTCCACCTGCCCGCGGACCGCGGGGCCCAGGAACTTCACCTTTTTGCACGCATCACCGGGGTCGTTCACCGGGACCGGTTCGGAGGTCTCCACGGCCAGCACGATGAACCGGTTGCCCGCGCCTTCGGCCGTGGTGGCGGCCATGTTGCCTTTCAGTCCCTCCGGAAACGACTGCCCTTCGGCGAATTTCGCACAATCGGCAGGGTCGACCTTCACCCCGGGCGGCATCTTGTGCGGCGCCAGCATTTTCGGGTCGATCCCGGTGGGCGCCACATCGGTCACCTTGAATTCCGGGCCGAAGGTGGAGCGCACCTTGGCGACGTTGGCGATGTCCGCGTGGGCGGAATCCGACTGGTCCGATTGACCGCAAGCGACCAATCCGGTGGCGCAGGCGAGGACGCCGGCGCAGGCGAGTAACACGTTGCGGTTCCACATCGCACGTCAACTTACCCGGCTCCGCCGACTCAGCCGCGTAACGCCGAAACAGTTTTTACCAGCAGTCCGGTGGCGAACGCGGGCTCGAGCCGAGGATTCGGCGAGCCGGGGTCGGTGACCACGCTGACGAACACGTAATAGCCGTCGGCGAGATCCGCGGTGAACGTGTCGGCGTGGGATCGGGTTTCGGTGCCGCCTTCGACGATCGTGGCGACGGCGGTGGACATGCCGGCGGTTTCGGCATCCTCGATCGGTGGAGCAGCGACGGCGGTGACCGTGCCGACAGAATGGCCACCCGACACACTCCACTGCTCACACGGTGGGTCATCGCGGTCCGCGGGCACACCCGGGCCCAGCTTCGATACGCCCGCGTACACGATGCCGCCCGGCCCGGAGGCCGACCAACCCCGGGTCGGCTCGACTTCGCGGGCCGCCAGCTGCCCGCATTCCTCCGGGTCGGCCGTCCAGTCCCGGCCGAAACCCCACAGCGATATCGGGGTGGCTTCGGGCGCGATGGACACCACCTCATAGCCGGGCGGCAGGTCCTGACGTACCCGTTCGATGCGTGCCGGGTTGACCGTCACGGAGCTGCCCGCGGTCCGGGAGGCTGACGATGTCCGCACCGATTCTGGCGCCGGCCGCGGCCCGCACGCCACCCCGCAGACCAGGGTGCACGTCAACAGGACCGCCGAGACGGCGAAAGGGCGCACGGCGTTTTGATACCACAGTCGGCCAACGGCGGAGGCCGCCCCGCCCGAGCGGCCAGAACATTTCACTGCGCAAGAGTCGCGGCGCCGGACTGCGCCTTCTTCCAGCTATCGGCCGGCGGAGCGCTTATCGTGCCACTCAGTTGCGCCTCACCCGGGCGTTTGAACCGATGGGAGACCGATGAGCACGTCAATGAGGGCCGGTGGACTCGTCGTCGCCGCCGTCGCGCTCGGGGTCATGTTGACCGGCTGCGGCGGCAAGACGGTGTCGGGCACCGCGACCGAGCCGACCGGCAGCAGCCAGACAAGTACCGAGCCGACGAAAACCACGGCGGCCGAAACAGACACGCCGACGGCAGGGCACCAGTACACGATCGTCGACTACGTCCGCGACAACAACATCACCGAAACGCCGGTACACCGCGGCGATCCGGGCACACCCACCCTTGACATGCCGATTCCCGAGGGATGGACGGATGCGGGCTCGTCGATACCCGAATGGGCCTGGGGCGCAATCGTGTCCACCGATCCGGCGTTCGCCGCGGATCCACCGTCGATCATCGCGCTGATGTCCAAGCTGACCGGCGACGTTGACCCGGCCAAGATCCTGGAATACGCCCCGAACGAGATCAGGAACATGCCGGGCTACCAGAACCAGGGCGACGGATCGGCCGACGAACTCAGCGGATTCGACGCGTATCAGATCGGCGGCACCTGGGTGAAAGACGGCGCCACCCGGTTGATCGCTCAGAAAACCGTGGTGATCCCCGCCGACGACGGTCTGTTCGTGCTGCAGTTGAACGCCGATGGCACCGAGGAACAGATGGGCCCGTTGATGGACGCGACCGCGGCCATCGACGATCAGACGGTCATCACGCCGTAGCCGGCCGACGCGAGAAGGCCGACGCGGCGGCCACTTGCTCACGCGTGGGCCGCACACCGGTGTAGCGCTCGAATTGTTCTGCGGCCTGCAGCGCGATCACCTCGGCGCCGGTGATCACCGGCAGGCCCGCGGCCCTGGCCGCGGTGATCATTGGGGTCTCGGCGGGCACGGCCACCACATCGAGCACTGCAGCCGCAGCCTCGATCGTGGCCGGCTCGAAGGCGCTGCGGTCCTCGTCGGGCCCACCGGCCATACCGATCGGGGTGACGTTGACCAGGATCGGTGCCGTCAATGTGCCCACCTCGGTCGCATAGTCGTAGCCGAGTCTCTCGGCCAGTACCCGGCCGGCTCCGGCATTGCGCGCGACAACGGTTCCCCGGAGAAATCCCTTGTCCCGCAAGGCTGCCCCGACCGCCTTGGCCATACCGCCGCTGCCCCGGATCAGCACCGCATCACCCGGATCCAACCGTTCGACGAGTTGTTGCACCGCCAGGTAGTCGGTGTTGGAGGCGACGAGGTGGCCGCCGGGGGTCGACAAGTCGTTGACGATCGTGTTGACCGCGTCGATCGCGAGCGCCGACGGTTCGATCTCGTCGACGAGGGCCATGACGTCCTTCTTGAACGGCATGGATACCGAGCAGCCGCGGATACCCAGAGCCCGCACGCCGCCGATCGCCGCAGCGATATCGGTTGTGGTGAAAGCCTTGTAGAGGTAATCCAAGCCGAGTTCGTCATAGAGATAGTTGTGAAAACGGGTCCCGATGTTGCTGGGCCGGGCGGCCAGCGATATGCACACCCGCGTGTCCTTGTTCAGTGGTGGCCTTAGGCCACGGGCGGTCTCCGGAGGCACACTCACTGGCTCACCGCCCGGATCACCTGACGCGTCGCATCCCGGATCTTCGCAGCCAATTCGGGTTCCAGGCTCAGCGTGTCGACAGGGGGCACCGCGACGTTCGTGAGCACCACGCCCAGATCTTCACGCTCCCACACCGCCCCAAGCCGGTCCAGGATGCGCCTCATGGCGTAGTTGTCGCTGAGCACCCGTGCGGTGAAACGTTGAATACCAAGGTAATTCGCCGCCACCACCAGTGCGTCCATCAGGAAGGTACCGATACCGCGGCCCTGGTAATCGTCGCCGACGGTGAACGCCACCTCCGCCGTGGTCGCATCGTGGCCCTCGCGGACCACGCGCGCGTCGGCCACGACCGGCCCCAGCGCCCCCTCGGTCATCACCCAGACGAAATGGTCCGCATAGTCGACCTCGAACAGATACTCCAACAGCGCCTTGGTCGGCTTACGCACAGATTGGAACCGCCGGTAGAGCGTCTCGCTGGAGAACTCGACCGGCCCGTTCAAGGTGCGCTCGACGTCGCCGGGCAGCACGGGCCGTAGGTAGAGCCAGTCGCCATTGCGCATCTGCACCGGGATGGGCGTGATGAACCCGGCCAGCCGCTGGCGGGCGATGCGGACCAGACGGTCGAACATGCCCGGCAGATGCAGGATGACCTCGAACGCGTCACGGTCACCCACCCACCCGGACACCGGTTCGAGGGCAGTCACCGTGGCGGTGCGCGCCGTGTCGCGCAGCAGCGCGATCTCACCGATGATCAGGCCGGGTTCCAGGTCCGCCACCACGGACTGCCCGTCGGGCCCGGCGTGGACCGCCCGGGTTCGCCCGGAGGCGATCAGCATGAACGTCAGGGCCGGATCGCCCTGCCGGATCAGTACCTGCCCGGGCGCTGCCGACATCGGCCGCAGCAGGGCCGTCAGCGGCGCCAGCACGGACGGCCGACATCCGGCGAAGAATTCCAGTGCCGCCAGGTCGTCGGCACTGATCTCGGTCAGATCGGCCACGATCCCAGGCTACGGCGCCGCCGCGGGCTCGGTCAGGGCTTGGCGAATCCGGCCTTGGCGAGTGCTTTTTGGCCCGCCGCACCGGTCACCAGGTCGACGAAACGCTGCGCCAACTGCGTGTCGCCGGACTCTTTCAGCACGGCGATGGGATAGGTGTTGACGGCCTGGGCGGCTTCGGGGACGGCAACACTGGTGACCTTGTCTCCGGCCCCGGCGGCGTCGGTGACGTACACCAGCCCGGCGTCGGCCTGGCCGCTGGTCACCTTGCCCAGCACGTCGGTGACCGAGGTCTCCTCACTCACCGGGTCCAGCGTCACCCCGGTGGCCTTCTCGACCTTCTCGGTCGCGCCACCGCACGGGACGGCAGGTGCGCACACCACGACGTTGAGGCCCGGTGTGGCCAGATCGGCGAAGGACTTGATGCCCTTGGGATTTCCCGGTGCGACGACGATGGTCAACGTGTTGGTGGCGAAGTCGACCGGGCCACCCTCGACGAGGCCCGCGGCCACCGCCTTGTCCATGTTCCGGGCGTCGGCCGAGGCGAAGACGTCGGCGTCGGCGCCCTGAGTGAGCTGGGTGACCAGGGCAGAGGACCCCGCGAACGAGAACTCCACCGAGCTGCCGGGGTTGTCGGTCTCGAATTGCTCGCCGATCTCGGTGAACGCCGATTCCAGCGAGGCCGCGGCGAACACCGTGATCGAGCCGCCCTCGGTGGTGGAGGGCGACCCGGTGCCGTCGGACGAGGTGCAGCCGGCGATCACAGTGGCCACGACCACGGCACTGAACGCCGTCGCGAGCATGCGGACTAGGTTCACGATTGTCCCTTCGGGTTTCCGCGGTCACGATCGAGTGCGAGCGTATCGACGCCGGTAGGGCCCCGTCACACCGAGAAGCGGATGGTGGCGAGCTCAAGGGCCTTGCCCTCGAGCCGTTGACCCAGATAGATCTCGGCCTGGATCAGCCGCTCGCAGTGCCAGCGGATGTCCTCGGCATGCTCGCGAGACGCCGTGTAGCGCACCGCCATTGTGCTCACATCGATGCGTCGGGTGTCGCTCACCCGGAGGTTCTCGGACACCCGGAACCCGTCTTCCTCGGCAGCCGTGATGGCCTCAAGCACCTGGCCCACAGCCAACCGGATGTCACGGCATCCGTTCTCGGCGATCTCGGAGGCTTCACGCTGAATGTCGCCCTGCTTGCGGACCACCGCTGCGTCGGCACTGACCTGCTCGCCGGCGACTTCACTGGCGGTACCCGACCATTCCGCCCCGCCGGGTGCACACACGTTCTGCCGATGCCACTCGAACAGTTCCTCGGACTCGGCCGCCAACTGCCGCCAGCGCGCGGCAGCGTCCGCGAGGTACGTTGTGTCCCAACTCTCCAACTGAGAGCGAGTCAGCGCTCCACCCAACGGACCGGCAGCTGGTACGTCATTCACATCAACTCCGCCAGACCTCCGGCGTGTTGTTCATCGACCGCGCCGTATCGATGTGCGGCCGCCGACAGGTATCCCGCCTGCGTTCTGACGCGACCCGACTGAGAGGCCCGCGCGGTAATCACCGCGTCGTCCATCGCCGCGACACCGGTGCTGCTCGGGTAACTCCCGGCATCCGGGCGGGCAGGCGGCGCCCCCAATTCGGCAGCGATCACCTCGCTGCTAGTGGCCCCCGCTCGAAGCGCCCCCGGGTCCACTCTCAGATCGTTTGCCATAGCAATCCCCCAACTGGCCAATCTGTTCCCCAAGGCTAACGGAATTGGCTGGGTTGAGCCCAGGGGCTGAGCAAGTATGCCATTGCGAACTGGCGCCGACCAAGAGCGGGTTTGTCGCCGTCCGGCCATCTGGCGGCCATCAACCGTCCGTCCTCAAGCCCTCACTGAGACTGAGGACTTGGCCAGTAACGAAGCTGGCACCGTCAGAGGCCGAGAACAGCACCGCTCTGGCGACCTCGGCAGGATCCGCGACCCGACGGGCCGGGATGGCCCAGATCGGCCCGTCGCGCACCTTGGCCGGAAGCGAATCGGACAGCGAGGTGTCGGCCGGTCCAGGGCAAACCCGGTTGACGTTGATCGGATGGCCGGCCACCTCACGCGGGAGCGACCTGATCAAGGCGATCAAGCCACCGTTGGTGCCGACGTAGACCGCCTCTCCCGGACTGCGCACTCGCACCGCATCGCTGGCAATGCCGGCGATCTTTGCCATATCGCCATCGGTGGGGATCGTTTCAAGTAGAGCGTGGGTGAATGTCTCGGCGTGTTACCACACACGGACAGATCTAATTTCAACCACTCGGTCGATAATTGACTCAATGGTCGAACACTCATAGGTTCGGTTGAACAGTTATGTGCCCGACAGGAGGGACACTCCCCCATGGATTTCGCTGACTACCAACAGCTGACGCTGACCCGGCGGGACAACGGCGTCCTCCTGATCACGCTGAACCGGCCGGAGAAGTACAACGCCGCCGACGAGGGCATGCACACCGAGCTCGCCAACATCTGGAAGGACGTCGCAGCCGACCCGCAGACCCGGGTCGCGGTGATCACCGGTGCCGGCAAGGCTTTCAGCGCGGGCGGTGACCTGGCCATGGTGGAACGCATGGCGGGCGACTACGACCGGGTCTCACACATGCTCGCCGAGATGAGCGACTTGGTCTACAACATGATCAACTGCGACAAGCCAATCGTGTCCGCGATCAACGGCGTCGCGGTCGGGGCAGGGGCGGTTGCCGCCCTGCTGGCCGACATCGCGATCATTGCCGAGGACGCCCGGATCGGCGACGGACACGTCAAGCTCGGTGTGGCCGCCGGCGACCATGCCGCCATCATCTGGCCGCTGCTGGCCGGAACGGCCAAGGCCAAGTATTACTTGATGACCGGCGAGATGATCGACGGTGTCGAAGCCGAGCGGATCGGGATGGTCGCCAAAGCCCTTCCGCGCGAGGAGGTTCTGGATGAGGCATTGCGAATCGCCGACAATCTGGCCACCGGCGCCCAACAGGCGGTCCGACTGACCAAGCGTGCGCTCAACAACTGGCTGCGCAATGCGGGGCCGATCTTCGACCAGTCCGCGGCCTACGAGATGTTGACCTTCCTGGGACCCGACGTGGTGGAGGGCTACACCGCGCTGCGCGAAAAGCGCACGCCACACTTCCCGTCCGCGCAGCCGGAGAAAGATCAGTAGAACAGGCACAACGCACGGTCGACAATCGCACCACGCAACTCGGCGCGGCCGTGCATACCCGGCCCGATCCATACCGAGGACTGGTTGAGGATGCCGTGCAGGCACTGCAACGCGACATTGATGTCAGCACAGGTGAATTCGCCTGCGGCGACGCCGCGTTTCACCACACTGCGGAACACCGCGTCGTGGCGGCGCCGCATGTCCTTGATCGGCTCGTCGAAGGCCTCGGGCCAGCCGCGGGGCCAGGAGAACAACGTGGCCACTTCAGGCGCGGTTTCGGTGAGGATGCGGATCTGTTCGTCGATCAGGGTCGCGAGGTGCTCACGCGGGCCGACGTCTCCCAGGGCCTCCTCGCGCGCGGTCAGCCGCTGTAGGACTTGCCGGGTGAGAGTCTCCAACGCTGCGGCCACCAGCACGTCCTTCGACGAAAAGTAGTGGTAGAGCGTGGCCTTGGCGATGTCGGTCTGCTCGGCGACCTCTTCGAGGCTCATCCCCTGATAGCCGGACTCGGTCAGGATGCGGGTGGCCGTCTGGACGATCTCGGCCTTACGCCGGTCACGACGGCGCGCCACGCGACTGGCGCCCGCGGGCTGATCGACCACGCACCCATCCTAACGAGGTGCGGTCGACTATTCGACCGCATGGACGATTCAGAACGATCGCGCACCGATCACCGAGAGCAGCTGCAGCTTCTCGTAGCTCTCGCTGCCCGGTACCGCGGTGTAGACCAGCAGCGAGTGAGATTGATCGGGGTCCAGCAGGACCTGGCAGTTGAGCTCCAGGCTCCCGACCTCAGGGTGCTGATAACGCTTCGTGTCCCGCGGTCTGATGCCGACCTCGTGCCGGTCCCACAGAAGCCTGAACTCTTCGCTTTGGGCGGTGAGCAGTTCGGCGAATCGAGCGGCCTTGGACCCCGGCCCACGTAGAGCGAGCACTCCACGAAGCCCGGAAACGTACATGCGCGAGTAGAACTCGTGGTCCTCGCGCGGATAGAGGTCGCGCACCGACGGATCGGTGAACCAGCGGTACCCGATGCTGCGTGCCGGGCCGGTGTACCGGCGCAGATCGCCCACGAGGGCCACGCCGAGCGGAGTCTGGCGCAGGGTCTCCCCCAACTCGCTGACGATCTCGGCCGGGGTGTCGGTGAGCCGGTCGAAGATTCGCAGCATGCCGGGGCTGATGTGGCCACTGCTCGACCCGCGCACGGGCGGTTGATGCCCGGCAAGGCGGAAGAGGTGGTCGCGCTCGTCAAGTGACAAATGCAGTCCTTGCGCGATCGAGGCGATCATCTGCTCCGAAGGCTGCGGGCCGCGTTCCCGCTCCAGACGCGAGTAGTAGTCCGTCGACATGTGGCACAGCCCGGCGACTTCCTCGCGCCGCAGCCCTCTCGTTCGCCGGCGTTGTCCGCGCGGGAGCCCGACGTCCTCGGGCTGTAAGGCCCCGCGACGGCGGACGAGGAATTCCGCCAGCCCGGCTCGATCGATCATGCCCGCCATTTTCTCCCGGGCCGGATCGCTCAGCCAGGGATCGACAGGCCGTGGATACGGCAGAGTCGGGTGGGCAATCTCGAGCACATGCCACACGATGACAACCTCATAATCGACGACCTGTCTGGAAAACGTGCGGTGGTGACCGGCGCAAGCGACGGTATCGGCCTCGGTATCGCGACGAGGCTGGCCGGAGCGGGCGCCGACGTGGTCATGCCGGTCCGCAATGCCCGCAAGGGCGAGGTGGCCGCCGCCAAGATCCGCGAACAGCATCCGGACGCGAAGCTGACACTGGAGCAGCTCGACCTGTCCTCCCTGGCGTCGGTGGCAGCGCTCGGCCAGAAGCTGTGCGCCGAGGGCGCTGCGATCCACGTACTCGTCAACAACGCCGGCGTGATGACCCCACCCGACCGGCAGACCACAGCCGACGGATTCGAATTGCAGTTCGGCACGAATCACCTGGGCCACTTCGCGCTCACGGCCCATCTGCTGCCCCTGCTGCGGGCCGGCCGGGCACGGGTGACGTCGCAGACCAGCGTGGCCGCGCGCAGCGGCACCATCAACTGGGATGACCTGAACTGGGAGCACTCCTACGACGGCATGGCGGCTTACCGGCAGTCCAAGATCGCGGTCGGGTTGTTCGGACTTGAGCTCAGCCGTCGCAGCGCCGCGGCGGGTTGGGGAATCACCAGCAATATCTCCCATCCTGGCGTCGCCCCGACCAACCTGCTGGCGGCGCGTCCGGAAGTGGGCCGGGCCAAGGACACCGTCGGTGTACGTCTGATCCGCTGGTTCTCCGCGCGCGGCCTCCTCGTGGGCACCGTGGACAGCGCGAAACAGCCCGCACTGATGGCGGCGGCCGCTACCCAGGTCAGCGACGGCGCGTTCTACGGGCCCCAATGGCCAGGGCACGTCGGCGGCCCACCCGGTGAACAGAAACTCTGGAAACCGCTGCGCGACAACGAGGGCGCCGCGCGTCTGTGGACGGTTTCGGAGAAGCTCACCGGCGCTACTTTCGCGTCGGAGTAGTAGGCGCAGTCCAGCTGGCCATGATGCTCAACGCGTCGGCGAGAAGGACCTGCACCGGATCACCGGAACCGACCGGCGATTCGACGGTTACAACTACTTCGGCGTCCACCCCGAGATTCCGATCGAGTGGTTCGACAAATACGTGAAGTGATTTTCCGGCGGCGCCGGAACCACTGCGGGTTCTTTTCCAGCGCACTGTGACGAGCGTGTCGGCTTCTGTGATGATGTGCCCGCCACATCACGACAGGCTGCACGTTCGTCACAGTGCCCAGAGATGACCATCCGGCTAGGTCTGCGACATCCGGGCGCGAGCCACCTGCGCCGCCCCGCTGCCGGTGATCACCCAAAGGGTGGCAAGTTGCGCGATGAAATCGTCGAGGGACAGGTCGACGCCGCCGTTCACGTATTCCAAGATGGCGTCGGCTGTCCCGCCGACGATGAACGCGGGCGCCACCTTCGCCAGCGGATCGGTCTCCAACTCGACGCCGTGCACAGTGCGGCCGTGATCGATGAGCACGTCGGTGAGCCGGTGCATGACGGTGGTGCGATGAGTATCGAGCTCTGGCGACGCCCCGACGCCGCCCAGCAGGACACGTGCGCGTCGGGGGTCGTCAACCAATGACCGGACTGCGGCCGCCACACTCGCCAACGCCTGGGCCTCCAACGGCTGGTCCACGGCGGCGTCCGCAGCGGCTACCGTCACGCTCCGCAAGCCTTCGGCGAGATCGTCGACGACGGCAGCTGCCAGTGCATCGAGATCGGTGAAGCTCTCGTAGAAGTAGCGCTTGTTGAGATTGGCGGCGGTGCAAAGCTTATCGACCGTCGCACCGCGCCACTCGTTGCGCGCCATCACCTCAAGCGCCGCATCGAGCAGCCGTTCGCGCCGCTGCCGCCGGCGGTCGTCCGCCGATTGACCGCCGTACGCGCGATTGGTCGTTGACACCACCCGGACATTCTGGCACGGTTCTGTACCAGATATTAGGCACGATTCCGTACCAGATATTCGAGAGAGGCGCCCATGGCCACCGCAGAAACTCAGGCGCAAGGCGCCACCGACACATCGGACCCGGCCAAGGTGTCGGTGTTGGACGACCTACTCGAGTTGTCACTGACCTCACCGGTGCTGGCGCGCCACCAGGGCTGGGACTACCTACAGGACCTCGGCAAGGCCGGGCGCCGCGACCAACTCGCCGCACTCTTCGAACGCGGGCAGGCACCCGAAGGGCCACACGGCGCCCTGGAAGGGCTGATCGTCGGCAACCTGTTCGGCATCCCCGAGGCGTACCTGGCCAATCCGCTGCTGAAGATCGACCCGACCTGGCGCGGAAAGACATTCGACACAGACACGGGTTTCAACCGTCTTGCCCCGTTGTCCAAATACGCGATGCGGGTCATCGCACCCCTGTATCGCGGACTCCGCCGGGCCGGATCCGAGATGGTGGGATTCGAATTCACTCACCGCATCGACACGGCGGCCATTCCGCCGTACATCAAAGTGCGTGCGCTGGACTACAGCCCGGCTGAGTTTCGAAACCCGAGCGTTCGCACGTTCCCGATCAAGCGGACCCGCGACGAAGTCGTGGAGTTGCTGCCCGGCCTCTATCTCGGGCGCGCCCTGCTAAAAATGCACAGCGGGGAGGTTCGCCTCATCGCCTACTTCGCGCTGCGCACGTTCACCGACGAGAGCGCCGGCCGATGATCGACCTCGCCGGAGCGGTCGCATGTGTCACCGGAGGCGCCCGCGGAATCGGCCGCGCTACTGCGGTGGCATTGATCGAGCGGGGCGCAACGGTGTGGATAGGCGACCTCGACGCCGACGAGGCCACCCGCACTGCGGACGAGATCGGAGCCAACGCGACCTATCTCGACGTCACCGACGCAGAGAGTGTGTCAGCGTTTCACCGGGCGGCCTGCGCGGATGGTCCGGTCGCGATGCTGGTGAACAACGCCGGCATCCAACACATGGGCCCGTTCGTGGAACAGAAGCTCCTCGCATACCACCGTGAGATCGCGGTCAACCTGACCGGTGTCGTCAACGGCATGCACGAATTCCTTCCTGACATGCTCGAGCGCAATCACGGCCACATCGTGAACGTCGCCTCCATGGCCGCCAAGGTGACCACTCCCGGAATGTCGGTGTACTGCGCGACGAAGTACGCGGTGGCGGCATTGTCGCGGGCTGTCCGTGCCGAAATCGCCCACACCGATGTCACCGTCACTACCGTCATGCCCACGGCAGTCCACACCGACCTGACGGCAGGAGTCACGCTCGACCTTCTCCCGACCCGCCAGCCCGAGCAGATCGGAAACGTCATCGCCGACAGCGCACGGAGCCCCGGACGCGAAGTCACCGTCCCGAAATGGCTGTCGCCGTTCGGGTTACTGGAGGAGGCCACGCCCGAACCGATGATGCAGCTGTTCAAGCGACTCGCCACCCGGAACGAACCACCCGGCCATTTCGACGTAGACCGTCGCCGCGACTACCTGAATCGGATCAACCGATGACGACCTCGTCCACCTGTCTCGCCTCACCGGTGAACAAACACCGACTCCAATCCTTGGGAGCCGCCGTCACCTCACGGTTTCCCAGCGGTGAGCACCCGCTCGCCCCGCCGCCGGCGGGATCGAACCTCAAGCCGGTGATGGGCAACTACGGCTTCCCGTTCCTCGGCCATGTGTTGAGCTCGCTGGCCGATCCCCTCACCTTCGCCCGAGAGCGCTACGAGCGCTTTGGGCCGGTGTCGTGGGCCGGCGGCGTCGGCTTCCGCGTCGTAGGCCTGATGGGCCCCGATGCCCTGGAAGCCGCGTGGGTCAACCGCGACAAGGTCTTCTCCAGCACTCGCGGCTGGGCACCGGTCATCGGACCGTTCTTCCACCGCGGAATGATGTTGCTGGATTTCGACGAACACCGCGACCACCGGCGCATCATGCAGCAGGCCTTCACCCGTAGCGCGTTGGACGGTTACCTGGACCTCATGCGACCCAGTATCGATCGCACGCTGGGCAATTGGCCCTCGACACAGGGGTTTCCGTTCTACCCGTCGATCAAGCACCTGCTGCTCGAACAGGCCGCAGAGGTGTTCGTCGGCACCCATCTCGGTCCCGAATCCGATCAGCTGTCGGCAGATTTCCACGCCACGGTGCGCGGCGGGCAGGCCCTGGTGCGGGCAGATATACCGGGCGGGGTGTGGGCCAGGGGCCTGCGGGCGCGCGAGCGGCTCGAACGGTATTTCGCCGAGCAGGTGCCCGACCGGCAACGCGGCGACGGCACCGATCTGTTCTCGATGTTGTGCCGCAGTGAGGACGAAGGCGGTGCTCGATTCACCCCGGCCGACATCGTCAACCACATGATCTTCCTGCTGATGGCCGCCCACGACACCACCGCGATCGCCCTGTCCATGCTCACCTACGAGTTGGGCCGAAACCGGCAGTGGCAGCAAGCCCTTCGCGACGAAGCGGTCAACCTGCCCAACGACACACCCACGGTTCTGGACCTGGACGCCTACCCGCTGCTCGACGCCGCGTTCAAAGAGATCCTGCGCATGTATGCGCCCGCGGGTGCGCTCTTCCGCCAGACCGTCCGCGATACCGAGATCCTCGGGCACTTCGTCCCACGCAAGACCCAGGTGGCCATCAATGTCTATGCCTCCATGCGACTTTCGGACTGGTGGCCCGACCCCGACACATTCAACCCGGAACGCTTCGTCAACAACGGAGCCTCCCGGGCCGCGGTGAGCCGCTACGTGTTCGCGCCGTTCGGCGGCGGTGCACACAAATGCATCGGACAGCAGTTCGCGGACATGACGGTCAAGACCACCATGCACCAGATGCTTCGGCGGTTCGAATGGAGCGTGCCCGAGGACTACCAGCCGCAGCTGACATGGGGCACCGGGCCGATGCCGGCCGACGACCTGCCGATCACGCTGCGGTCGCGTGGGTTGACGCAACATCGATGACGAGGCCTGCCCCTCAAATCTGCGGCATCGCCTCACCGACGGGCTGGGGATCCAAAGCCGAGTCTGCCGCCACGGCGCCGCCGGCTGGCGTACAGCCGACATCGCCCTTTCAGGAGACCGAGAACTGCTGACCACCCTGCTTGACTCGATCAACATCGTCTGACGCCAGTCCGTGGATCGACAGTGACGTCAGCCTCGGATAGAGGATTGCCGGGCCCAACCAACGACTGATGAAACTGCGCAGCGCGAGCCCGGTGCGCGGTGCCGGTCCAGGATCGGTCAGCATGGACTGCACCGTGCGCAACGTCATCTCGGCGAGTTCGCGCAGTGCGGTGTCGTCGAAGCCGTGAAGCTTCCAATCGACAGCGAGACGATGAAAAACGGACAAGCAGAAAGCGATTGCAGTGTCCGAGGTCAGCGAGGTAAGGGCCTCGCCGTTGTCTTGCCGGGTCAGCAAGTTTTCCAGTTGCGGATCACCGGCGAGGTTCTCGACGCCGAATGAAACGCTTTCAACCACTGCGACGATCGGATCGTTGACGCCGCTGACATGGTCGGCAACCTGGTCGATGAATCCGTTGACGGCACGCATCGCGCTGGCGATGAGCAGCGCGTCGGCGTTGGGAAAATATCGGTAGACGGTCTGACGGGTGACCCCAAGCCTGCGGGCGACCTCGGCAAGCCGTATCGCCGGTCCGTGTTCGGCGATCTCCTCGTCCACCGCAGTCAGGATGCGCGATATGGCTTCTTCGTCCGACGCGGGCGTCGAACCCGCCCAGCCACGACTACGCATCCGCCGTCACCAGCCTTTCGCTGCTGAACTCAATGGGAAGCGTTGTCGGACCGGTCATTCCCAGCAGGGATTTCCACGGCGCCGGACCGGCGCGAAGCGGGGCGGGGAGGCGGCGCGTGAGGACCGTGAGTGCCTCCGCCAGTTCCCGGCGTGCAAGGTTGGCCCCCAGGCAGTAATGCGCGCCACCGCCGAACGTCAGAATTGCGGGAGCGTCCGTGCGCGCAATGTCGAAGCGGTCAGCATCGGCATAGATGGCTGGATCTCGATTGGCCGCAAAGGTGTTCGCGAGCACGAAGGTTCCGGCCGGGAACAGATGGCCACCGAACTCGACATCCTCGACGGCAGCTCGCGGCACGATGCAGGCCGCGGGTGAGTGACGCATGCTCTCCTCGACCGCCTGCATCGCAAGCTCAGGATGGTCACGCAGCTTTGCCCATTGATCCGGATGCTCGCAGAGCACCTGAACCGATGCCGCCAGCTGGTTTCGCGTGGTATCCGTTCCCGCCATCAAGAAGCCGGCCACCAGCATGCGGAGTTCGTCGAGATTCAGCCGGTCACCATCGCTTTCAGCGCGGATGAGCTCCGACAGCAGGTCGTCGGTCAGGTTGTCGCGGCGGGCGGCGACCATGCCGTCGACGTAGGCGTCGAGTTCACCCCAGGCGCGCATGATCGCGGACTCGTCGAAGTTGACATCGGGCTGAAAGTTGAGGGCTTTGAAGACCTCCTCGGTCCAATCCGCGAACAACTGCCAATCCTCACGAGGTGCGCCGAGCAGCGCGCACATGATCGGGGTGGGATAGGGGCGGGCGATGTCGGTCACGACGTCGCACCGTCCCGCGTCGATCACCTGGTCGATCAGGTCGTTGACCACCTCGTGGATGGTGTCCTGGAGACGTGACGTCGCGCGGGGAGTGAACGCCTTGGAGACCAGCTTGCGCAACCGAACATGGGGTGCACCGTTCAGGCCCAGCAGACTGCTCATCATCTTGTCGAACAGCGGGCCCGATGTGATGCCCTGCGCCGCCAGGGTGATGCCGGGCGGCAGGCGGAATCGGTTGTCGCGCAGGATGTCGCGAGCCAGCTCGTAGGACAGGATTTCGGGGCCGAGGGGCCCGATGGCGATAGGTGCCTGCGCTTGCGCCCGTCGGACATCGTCGAGGATGTCGTGCGGCGTGGCAGTCAGGCTGTACGTGAACGTGGGGAGCCCGGCTTCGAAGACGTTGGGGGCGGCACTGTTCAGGTTCATCGTTACCCGTCCTCATCCTCGGCCGACCGGCGGTCTACACGACATATTTTCTCGAAGCGTATGACCATTGCGGCTCCATCGTCAAGGTACGAGCGATGAAGTCCAGTTGAATGCACGAGTCGTCTCGCCTAGGTCATACAGATAAAGCATCTATGTCTAACCCTGCGCTCGTGGCATTGATGCGTACCCAGCGAAAGCGACCAGTCGGAACCAGGCCTGGAGGCCGGATAGCAAAAAGGCAGATCAGTTGCCTGATCTGCCTTTTGAGAGTGGAGCTAAGGGGAATCGAACCCCTGACCTTCTCGATGCGAACGAGACGCGCTACCAACTGCGCTATAGCCCCTGATACCGGAACGAAAGGCTACCAGCCGCCGGCCCGGAACCGGAAACCGGCCGCTCTACTGGCCCGAAGCACGCGGCAGGTCGTATTCGCGCGACGCCGATGCGTATGACGAGTACGCCAGGTGCTCGAAGATGGGATCCTCGTCGTCGATGTCGAGCACCACCGCCCCAGGCCTGCGCAACCGGGCCGGCACGACGTCGAGCTTGTGGTCGTCGGTGTTCTCCACGCCCAGCCGGGACCGGGCCATCCGCTGCGCACGACGACGCCGCAACTGCTCCTCGATACGCGTCTGGCGGCGCAGGTAGGCCAGGTACAGCACGGTGACCGTGGCGGCACCGCCACACACCCACCAGGCCGACGGCGTGACCAGGAAGGCCGCACCCGCCGAGAACAGCAGCGTGACGGCCAGCACCGCGAGCACGCGCTTGCGGAACCGGAACTTGCGGGCACTGATCTCCGCGGCCTTCTTGGATTCGAACCGACGCTGCCGGGTCGCGCTCAACGACGCGACGGGCGCCTCGGCCCGTTCTTCCTCAACCGGCTCGTCTTCGGCCTCGGGCTCCAGGCCCGACGAGTCATCGATGTATTCGTACTCGTCGGCGATCTCTTCGGCATCGTTTGCCGCGACATCCGCGGAGTCCGCGGCATCATCCTCGGCCTCGTCGAGATGCAGTGAGATGCGCTCGGTTTGGGCCTCCGCTTCGGCAGCGTCGACGTCGGCGAGGGGCTGCTCCACCTCGACCGGCTCGGGTGCAGGCTCAGGCTCCGCTTCGGCCTCGGCCTCAGCTTCGGTCTCGAACTCCAATTCGAGTTCGGGCTCGCTGACTTCCTCAGGTTCGGCCGCCTCCGCCATGGCGCCGACGGGCAGTGCGCCGGAATCCTCGTCGACGATGTCGACGTCGAGGTAGTCGGGTTCGGGGGTCTCGACGCTGGCCGCGGCCACCACGACGGTGCGCTGCACGCGCACTTCGGCAGGCGCCTCGTCGTCCTGGAGGTCCTCATCGAGATCCTCGTCGAGGTGGTCGGCGCTGGGCTGCCAGTGCGGATCGCTGTGGTGCCCCGCGGCAGGGCCGCGTCGTAAGCGTTGCGCGTTGCGGCCACTGTTGAGCACTCGAGTCGCCAGGGCGACGTCACTGGTACGACGGACCGAGTCGCGCTTGCTGATCAACATCGGAACCAAAACGAAGAGCCAGAGAACGACGAGGGAAATCCACAGCAGTGACTGGGGGATGCTTGGCATGACGCCTGCTCCTTTCCCCTTCAGGCTAGGTCTGTGACCAGCGCATCCGTGGGTGGCGCGCCGACACAATTACACACCTGTAATTCGATCGATACAAGCACCAACAGTCACATAAGTCACATTGGTAACAGCCGAAGAGGGGTATTTCGCTGAGATTGCTTCCAGGGCTGCGGATCCGGCGAAATCGCAGCCGCGAGCGCGGTCGCGGCACGGCGCGCCGCACACACAGTCAGCCGAATCAGCACCAACTGGCCCGGCCGGCCGACACCAGCGCTTGGGCCGCCGAATGACTGAGCTCTTCCAACGTGACCGCCACCAGTAGATGGTCTCGCCAGGCCCCGTCCACCTCGAGGTAACGACGCAACAGCCCCTCCTCGCGGAATCCCACCCGCGCCAACACGGCCCGGCTCGCCGCGTTCTCCGGACGCACCGTGGCTTCCACCCGATGCAGCTGCACCCCGTTGAAACAGTGGTCGAGCCCCAGGGCCAGCGCCCCGGTCGCCACCCCGCCGCCGGTCTTGCCGCTGGCCACCCAGTAGCCGATCCAGGCCGAGCGCAGCGCGCCGTGCGTGACGTTGCCGATCGTCAGCTGGCCGGCGAACTGCCCGTCGAGTTCGATCACATAGGGCAGCATCCGACCGCGGCGCGCCTCGCTGCGCAGCCCCGAGCAGATCGCCGGCCACGACGAAACAGCATGGCGGACATGCCAATCCACGCCGCTCACCGGCTCCCACGGCTCCAGGTGAGCCTGGTCGGCCAGTCGTGTGCGGCTCCACACCGCGGCATCGCGCAGCCGCACCGGACGCAACCGCACCACCCCGGCCGGTACCCGCAACGGCCCGACCGGGCCGGGCCAACCCGGGTGAAAAGCGCTGGAGCGAAACAGGCTCATCCGCGTGATCGATTCGTCAGACCGTCATTCATCGACTGAAGTCTTATCAGCCGCGCTGGGCCAGGAATGCCACATCCACGGTTTCGCCGGTGCGAACCTCGTCGACTTCGCTCGGAATCACCACGAGACAGTTCGCCTCGGCAAGAGTGGCCAGCAGGTGAGTCGACGCGCCCGGCGCCCCGCCCAACGCCTGCACCAGGTATTCGCCGGTGTCCTGATCGCGCATCAACTGTCCGCGCAGGTAGCCCGTGCGGCCGGCGACCGAGCTGATCGGCGCCAGCGTGCGGGCCTGAACCATCCGGCGCATCGGCTGGCGCTTGCCCAGCGAGAGCCGGATCAGCGGACGCACCATCACCTCGAACACCACCAGCGCACTCACCGGATTGGCCGGCAGCAGGAAGACCGGAACCCGATCGCGGCCGAGCTGGCCGAAGCCCTGCACCGAACCAGGGTGCATCGCGATGCGGGCCACCTCCATCTCACCGAGCTCGGAGAGCACGGTGCGCACCGATTCGGCGGCAGCTCCGCCCACCGCGCCGGCAATGACCACGATCTCATTGCGATTGACTTGACCCTCAACGGTTTCCCGCAGTTCCCGGGGGTCGGTGCTGATGATCCCGACGCGGTTGACCTCGGCGCCCGCGTCGCGGCCTGCCGCCGCCAGCGCATAGGAGTTCACGTCGTACACCTGCCCGGTTCCCGGGCTCCGCGACACGTCGACGAGCTCACCGCCCACGCACATCACCGACAACCTCGGCCGCGGGTGCACCAGCACGCGGTCACGGCCAACGGCGGCAAGCAAGCCCACCTGCGCGGGGCCGATGATTGTGCCGGCCCGCACCGCGACGTCACCGGGCTGCACATCGTCGCCCGTGCGCCGTACATAGGCACCTGAGCGCACACTGCGCAGGATCCGAACCCGGCTCTCACCTCCGTCGGTCCATCGCAACGGCAGCACGGCGTCAGCCAGCGTGGGCATCGGTGCACCGGTCTGCACACGCGCGGCCTGCCGCGGCTGCAACCGGCTCGGCGTGCGGGCACCCGCCTCGATCGAGCCCATCACCGGCAGGCTGATCTCACCGGCGCCGTCACCCACGGACAACACGTCGACACTGCGCACCGCGTAACCGTCGATCGCGGCCTGATCGAATCCCGGCATGGGCCGTTCGGTCACGACCTCCTCGGCACACATCAGACCTTGTGACTCGGCGATGGCCACGCGCACCGGTCGGGGGGCTACCGCGGCAGCCGCCACCCGAGCCTGCTGTTCCTCCACCGAACGCACAACACGCCTTCCTATCTACGGGCCGACATGTGGCTTACCGGGCCAGCTTGTGGCTAGCCCTCCTGTCCGGTCAGACCCAATCGTTCGACCAACCACCGCCGCAAATCGGGGCCGTAGTCTTCACGTTCCAACGCAAAGTCAACCGCAGCCTTCAGGTAGCCGCCGGGATTTCCCAGGTCGTGTCGGGCTCCGCGGTGCACGACGACATGCACCGGATGGCCCTCTTCGATCAGCAAAGCGATGGCGTCGGTCAGTTGGATCTCCCCGCCCACTCCACGCGAAACCCGGCGCAGCGCATCGAAGATGGCCCGGTCGAGCAGGTAGCGGCCGGCGGCGGCGTACGGAGACGGCGCATCGTCGGACTTGGGTTTCTCCACCATGCCCTTGACCCGCAGCACGTTCGGGTTGACCGCGTCAGGCACGGTCTCGACGTCGAAGACGCCGTAAGCACTGATCTCGTCCGCGGGCACCTCGATGGCGCACAGCACAGTGCCGCCGCGTTTGGCACGCACCTTCGACATGGTCTCCAGCACGCCGGTGGGCAACACCAGATCATCAGGCAGCAGCACCGCGATCGCGTCTTCGTCGGGGGCCAGCGCAGCCTCGACACATCCGACGGCATGCCCCAGGCCCAGCGGCTCGGCCTGCACCACAGACTCGACCTTGATCAGTGCGGGCGCGCGGCGGACCTTCTCCAGCATCGTCTGTTTGCCCCGAGCCTCCAGCGTGCCCTCGAGCACCAGATCCTCGACGAAGTGCGCGACGACGCCGTCTTTGCCTTCTGAGGTGATGATGATCAGTCGCTGGGCGCCTGCCTCGGCGGCCTCAGCCGCGACCAACTCGATGCCCGGCGTGTCCACGACCGGCAGCAATTCCTTGGGGACCGTCTTGGTCGCCGGCAGGAATCGCGTACCCAAACCGGCCGCCGGCACCACGGCCGTGTAGGGAATCGGCACCTCAGGCGCCTTTTGAGACGTGCTCATCGTTCACACCCTAACGTCCGTTCTGAAATGGTGGAGGTTGTGACCCCGCCGACAAAGACTGAGTTGAGAGCCGACGTCATTCGTGCCAGACGGGCCGTACCTGACGACCTTCGCGACAGTGAGGCGCAGGCGCTCTGCCATTGGCTGCCCTCGTTGGTGTGCAGCGGGCAAACGGTGTGCGCCTATGTCCCGGTTGGCTCCGAACCCGGCTCGCGAATGCTGTTGGACACCCTGGCGGAACTCGGTGTGCGCGTGCTGCTTCCGGTCGCCCGCAATGACGGCGACGGCCGCCCGACGCCGATGCAGTGGGGACCGTACGAGGCGGGCACGCTGGTGGCGGGCGAGTTCGGTCTGCGTGAACCGCCGGCACCGTGGTTGCCGCCCGGACACATCGCGGATGCCGAGCTGGTGCTCGTGCCCGCGCTGGCCGTCGACCGCAAGGGCAACCGGCTCGGCCGCGGCGCCGGGTTCTACGACCGCAGCCTGATCTACGCCGCCCCGCACACGCGCCTGGTCGCGGTGGTGCGTGATGACGAATTGGTCGACGACCTGCCGGCCGATCCCCACGACGTGCGGATGACGCATGCGCTGACACCGTCGGGCGGAATCGTGACGTTGCAGCGCTGAGCTGGTCCAGAATCGTCAAGTGCCCGATCCGGTAACTCCTGACTTCAGCGCCCGCATGCAGCTGATCGTCGACGACCTGGCCCACGCCCTGGATCGGGCCGTGCTGCTGGATGACGAGGACCTGACCCCTATCACGCACAGCCGTCAGCTCGGCGAGCTCGACGATGTGCGCGTCCACAGCGTGCTGCAACGCGAGACCCGCGCGGAGGTCAAGGCGGCGCTGTTCGACTTCGGCATCGGCTCGGCGGACTCGGCGCTGTGGATCCCGGCGTTTCCCCAGCACAACCTGATGCCGCGGTTCTGTGTGCCGGTGCGATCGTCCTGCGAGCGGTTCGGCTACCTGTGGATCATCGTCCCCGAGGGCACACTGTCCGGGCGTGGCCGGCAGCTGGCCGAGCACGCCGGCGCCGAGCTGTTGGACATCCTCGACCGCCGCAACGCCGCGCTACGCGCCGAAGAGTCCGCGCAGCAGCGGCTCCTGATGCGGCTCGTCGCCGCCGAAGAGCCGCATCAGGCTCGCGAGGTGGTCGCCGAACTGCACACCAGGGACATGGCCGAGCCGGACGACGCCGTCCAGATGTTCCGCTTCGAGCCCGACACCGGCGGCGCGGGCGATCGGAACCTGGCGCTGCGCCTACGGTTGACGGCCACCGACCGGAGCCGCCGCTGGTACACCTTGGGCGGATCTCCGACCACGATCCTGGCGGTGTCACCTTCCGAGGCCGAGTCTGCGAGCACCGCCGAAACCGTGGCCGAGGCGGTGCGGGCCAGCTATGGAACCCACCCGGCGATCGGGGCCTCCGGCGCTCCCCTGCCGATAACCCAAGCCGCCCTTGGGTTTCGACAGGCGCGCCTGGCACTGACTCTGGCCGGCGTCGGCGCGGGCAGCGGGCAGGTGACCGACTGGTCCACCCTGGGCTCATGGCGCACCTTGGCGGTGCTCGGCCAGCACTATGGCCCGGACCGGCTCGGTGAGCTGGTCCACCCGGGCGTCGTCGGCCTGATCGAGCAGGGCCGCGACGACCTCCTCCTCACCCTGGAGACCTACCTGGCCAACGGAGGTGACGTGCGGCGGACCGCCGAGGACATGTTCCTGCACCGATCGACGCTGTACTACCGGCTGGAGAAACTCACCGAGGCCATCGGCGGCGATTTCGGCGACGGCGAAACCCGTTTCGACCTGATGCTTGGCCTGCGGCTGGCGCGGCTGGCCGGGCGGTATCGCCCCGGTTCGACATCTGTCTGAACGAGCCGGCTGACTTTCCGACAGTTTCGGCCCGATTTCTGCTCCGTCGACCGTGCCCCAGGCATAGCGTTCTCTTCTGGCCGCTTGTGAGCTGGGTCACACAGCACGGAGGAGTCGATACGCACATGGGTTACGCACATGGGTGAAGTACCCGCATTGAAGAAGGCGCTCAGTCAACGTCAGTTGACGATGATCGCCATCGGGGGCGTGATCGGCGCCGGCCTGTTCGTCGGTTCCGGCGTGGTGATCGGCGATACCGGCCCCGGTACGTTCATCACCTACGGGTTGGCCGGCGTCCTGGTCATCATGGTCATCCGGATGCTCGCCGAGATGGCGGTGGCCAACCCGTCGACCGGATCGTTCGCGGACTACGCCCGCAAATCGCTGGGCAACTGGGCGGGTTTCTCGGTCGGCTGGTTGTACTGGTACTTCTGGGTGATCGTGGTGGGCTTCGAGGCTATCGCCGGGGCCAAGATCATCCAATACTGGCTCGATGTCCCCCTCTGGTTGACGGCGCTGCTCCTGTTGATCGCAATGACGGCCACCAACCTGTTCTCGGTGTCGTCGTTCGGAGAGTTCGAGTTCTGGTTCGCCGGGATCAAGGTGGCCGCGATCCTGGCGTTCCTCGGCTTGGGCGCACTGTTCGTTTTGGGCCTGTGGCCGAACAAGGCCATGGACTTCTCCAACCTGACCGCACACGGCGGGTTCTTCCCGCTGGGCGTCATGGCCGTCACGGTCGGCGTCGTGACGGTGATTTTCTCGATGGTCGGCGCCGAGATCGCCACCATCGCCGCGGCCGAGTCCAACGACCCGGAACGCGCGGTGGGCAAGGCGGCGAACTCGGTGATCATGCGCATCGCGGTGTTCTTCGTCGGCTCGGCATTCCTGCTGGTGACGATCCTGCCGTGGAACAGCGAGCAGGTGGCCGCATCGCCGTTCGTCTCCGCGTTCACCGAGATGGGTGTCCCCTACGCCGACCACATCATGAACGCTGTGGTGCTGACGGCGGTGTTGAGCTGCCTGAACTCGGGCATGTACACCGCGTCGCGCATGCTGTTCGTGCTGGCCGCCCGCCGCGAGGCACCAGCGCAACTGGTGTCGGTGACCCGGCGCGGGGTACCGGCCGCCGCGATTCTTGCGTCGTCGGTCATCGGCTTCCTGGGTGTCATCGCCGCCGCATTCTCGCCGGACACTATCTTCGCCTTCCTCCTGAACTCCAGCGGCGCGGTCATCCTCTTCGTCTACCTGCTGATCTGCATCTCCCAGATCGTGCTGCGCTACCGGACGCCCGACTCCCAGCTCAAGGTGAAGATGTGGCTGTTCCCGTTCTTGTCGATCGTCACCGCAGTCGGCATTGTGGCGATCCTGGTACAGATGTTCCTGCAGGAAGCCGTGCGTTCGCAGCTGCTCCTGAGCCTGGCTTCATGGGCGGTCGTCATCGCGCTCTTCCTGGCCAACAGGTGGTTCGTCGGCCGCCGTCCCGAGGTGGCCGGCGTGGCGCCGACGGCGCACCCGCACCGCGTCCTGGTGCTGGCGAATCAGACCGTGCAGTCCACCGAACTGCTCGACGAGTTGCGCCGGATCGGGACCGACAAGGACACGAGCTACTACGTGGTGGTGCCCGCGAGCCCGGTCGAAACCGGGGTCGCCGAAACCCACGGCCCGCTCGACATCTCGGAGGCCACCGCCCGCGCGGCGCAGCACCGCCTCGACCAGACGCTGAACACGCTGCGCTCCGAGCAGTTACAGGCCGACGGCGAGCTGGGTGACTACCGACCGCTACGTGCCCTGGCCCATGCCGTCGAGACCTTCCGGCCCGATCAGATCGTGATTTCGACCCTGCCGCCGGAGGAATCGGTATGGCACCGTTTCGATGTCGTCGACCGGGCCCGCGCTGACTATCAGATCCCGGTGACGCATGTGGTGTCGCGAGTACGCACCCAGGAGCACGCGTCGTGACCATCCTGGCCGCGTTCAGCGCCAGCCGGCACAGCAGCGCACCGCTGAATCTGGCCATCCAGCTCGCCCGGACCACCGGCGAGCCGGTGATCGCGGCGGCGGTGGTGGAACGGTCATGGCCGCCGCGCGACGACCCGGTGGAGGGCGAGTACCTCGCTTACGTCCGTGCGCAGGCCACACAGGCGTTGCAGCGCGCAGTCGCGGTGCTGCCCATCGACCTCGACGTGACCTCAGTGGTTCACGAATCCACCTCGATCCCAACCGGTTTGATCGAGCTCGCGGACGCCCACCGAGTAAGCGCGGTGTCGGTCGGCTCGTCGTCATCGGGGATGATCGGCCGGGTCGCCCTGGGCAGCGTCACCGAGCGCCTGGTGCACACGGCCCGGGTTCCGGTGGTCTTCGCCCCACGTGGGTACGCCCAAACCGATGGCTCGATCCGCCGGCTCACCGCCGCCTACGGCGGGGAAGCCGACGTCAACGGACTCATCCCGGCCACCGCGGAACTCGCCGGGGCATGGAAAGCCGAACTGCGCATCGTCTCATTCACCGTCCGCAACACCGCGGCCTTCGCCGGCACCATCGAATCCTCGGCCGAGGAGTTGGTGATCCAGCAATGGTCACGCCGAACCATCGCCGAGATCACCAAGCAGCTCAACGCCATTCGCGACCAGATGGATGTTCCGGATATCGATGTGGTGGTCGGCGCAGGCCATGACTGGAACGCTGCGGTGCAGAGCATCGGATGGGAAGCCGGAGACATGCTGGTGCTCGGCTCGGGCGCTGCCGCCCCGAGCGCACAAGTCTTTCTCGGCTCGGCCGCAGGCAAGATCCTGCGCCGGTCACCAGTGCCGGCGATGATCGCGCCGAGCTATCGCCGCGGCTAGGTCCTGGGGTTTTGAGTGCCCTCGTCCCGGGCCGGCCTAGCAGTTTTCCAGCACGGAGGCCATGGCACGCTTCTCTTTCGCCGAGACCCACAGCCCGTAGGCAGTTTTCACCTCGACCTGCCGGGCCACGAATCCACAACGGAATGCCGCATTGGGCGGCAGCCAGCCGGCCGCGTCACGAAAGGCCTTGTCGAAGTTGGGTTCGGCGGCAACGGCGATCAGGTTGCGCGGATCGTTCGCGAAGTCCTTGCGCCGCTGCGAGTCCCACACCCGCGCACCCTTGTACCAGGCGTCTGACAATGACACCACGTGGTCGATCTGCACGGCGCTCGAGGTATCAGGCCCGCGGGTGAATGCGATCTCGACGCCGGTGTACGGATCGTGCAACACCCCGGTGGCGGCGTAGCAGGTGCCGGGGCGGACGGTCAGTTGGGCCAAGTCGCGGCGCAGGACGTCGTCGCGGGTGTTGCAGCCGTTGTGGCCGAACTCGACGTTCACGTCATCGCTCCAGGCCTCGCCGAAACGGTACCGGGCGTAGTCGGTGTGGCGGTCCCAGCCTTTGACCGGCAGCCCCGCCAAGAGCAGGCGGGCGTGGTCGTAGCCAGGGGTCGGCTCCGACGGCGCCGGGGCCGGCCCGGAGGGCTGGGCTGACGGCTGGGACGCCGACCCGTCGTCCCGAGTGCGAGCCACCACGAGCACGGCCGCCACCGCCAGGACTATCGCAACCACGACCAGTACCGCTAACCTTCCGGTGCGCCGGCGCCGGCGGCCCGCGGGAATGACATGGCCCACGTAGCGGTTCTAGCACTTGAGCCGGTAGAGTGCTAACAAGTTTGACCAACTCGGAGGGTTTTCGTGCCTACCTATTCCTACGCATGCACTGAGTGCGGCAATCGGTTCGATGCGGTGCAGGCCTTCAGCGACGATGCGCTGACCACCTGCCCCAAGTGCTCCGGCAAGCTGCGGAAGCTCTTCGGGTCGGTCGGAGTGGTGTTCAAGGGCAGCGGCTTCTACCGCACCGACAACCGCGAGTCGGGCAAGAGCTCGTCGAACGGCTCGTCCGCCAAGAGCGCGGAGGGCTCCTCCTCGAGCACCTCCTCGGACTCGTCGTCCTCCTCGAGCGCGTCGTCGTCGGCGTCGTCGAGCAGCAGCGCTGCGCCCGCCGCGGCGGCGTCGTCCAGCTAAAGAAGTTATCCACAGGGCGGCGAAGACGTCGTTCTCACCCGGCCCTCGCGCACTTACCGTTGCGCCATGGCCGAATCACTCAACGCGCCATCCTGGCGTCGGCTGACTGCTGCCCGTCCCGATTGGACCCGCACGGTCGCGGCCCGGCGTGCAGCCGCAGCCGGCCTGGTCGTGCTGGCCGCCGTCACCGCTCTGCGCTCCGATCCGCATGGCGACTACACCGAGGTCGCGGTCGCAACCCACGACCTGTCCCCCGGCGTCGCGTTGGCCGCCGCGGACGTGCACCTGGACCGCCGTAGCACGGCCACCCTGCCCGAGGGTGCCCAGCGTGACGTGGCGCCGGTGATCGGTGCGACGCTGACCGCGCCGGTGCGGCGCGGCGAGGTCCTCACCGATGTGCGGCTGCTCGGTTCACGGATGGCCGAATCGGCAGCGGGCCCGGATGCGCGGTTGGTGCCGGTCAAACTCAGCGACACCGCACTGCTCGATCTGATTCGTCCCGGTGACGTGGTCGACGTGCTGACGGTCACGGCCGAGCAGGATGACAAGCCGGCCCGACCGGTCGTGGTGGCTTCCGGGGCCGTGGTGGTGCTGGTCTCGGAGAAGGCCCGCGGGGCCGGAGTGGGCACCGAGCGCGTGGCTCTGGTGGCCCTGCCTGCGCGTGCAGCCAATGAGGTAGCGGCGGTCAGCCTGGTTCAGGCCGTCACTCTTACGATTCATTGATCTGGAATTGCACTGTCCAACAACACTATTGACGTTCAGCCAAGATGTTGACCAACAACCCCCAGCCGCTCGGTCCACTCGGCTACTGTTTGCTTGTCCCACCCAACACACCAACTGCAGGAAGGGTCCGCAGCATGTTGAAGGGCTTCAAAGAGTTTCTGTCGCGCGGCAATGTCATCGATCTCGCGGTTGCTGTGGTCATCGGCGCCGCCTTCACCGGCTTGGTCACCTCATTCACCGAGAAGGTGATCCAGCCACTGGTCGACCGCGTCGGCGCCGGCGGCGACCGTGAATACGGCATCCTCAAGATCTCGCTGGGCGGCGATCCCGAGCAGTTCGTCGACTTCAACGCCGTGCTGTCGGCGTTCATCAACTTCCTGATCGTTGCGGCCGTGATCTACTTCGTCATCATCGTGCCGTACAAGAAGCTGCGCGAGCGCGGCGAGGTGGAACAGGCCCAGGACACCGAGCTGAGCCTCCTGACCGAGATCCGCGATCTACTGGCCGAGAACGGCAACACCGGCAAGCACGTGACCGGTCCGGGCACCGGCCCCAGCCCCGACACCGCCAAGCACACCAGTGCCGACCGCTGATGGCACACAGCCGCAAGCAAAAGCAGCCCCTGGAGATTCCAGGGGCTGCTTTTGGTGAAGACCTAGCTCAGTTCATGTTCCAGGGCTCGCCGTAGGTGGTGACACTGTCACCGGTGGAGGCGATCAGGCGGGCGAACGGCCGCAGCAGCACACCACCGGCCGCACCGGTCACCGTGCCGTGCGCGTTGGACACCGCCACACCGCCGGCCGGACCGGCCACGTCCACCGAGAAGGTGGCCACTTCCTGGATACCCGGGCCGTTGCCCAGATCCGCGCTGATCGACACACCCGGGAACAGGTTCGGGGTGATCACCGACTCCAGACCAAAGGGCGGACCGGTGATGTCACCATCGTCGATCAGGATGTTCGGGGTGGTGTAGGAGAAGTTGATCCCCACACCGAGTGACCAGGGGAAGCCGATCTGATAGCCCAACTCCAAGGTGCCCTCGAAGTCCTCGGCGCCCGGGCCGGCCACGATGTACTTGGCCCGACCCGAATGGAACCACTCACGGGTCAACCGGTTGCGGTCCAACGGGAACACACCATTGAGGAAGGTGTCCCACTGCTGAACGGTCAGCGTCCGGTCCTGACCATCAACCAGGCTCAGCTCATTGTCCAGCCCGGCATGGGAAGTGCCCGCGCCTATAAACAAGCCCGCGAAGATCCCGGCCATTGCGGTCACCAACGCGACCAGCACTCGACTGAATGCCTTCATGTTCTCCCTAGCTATATCGCCGGCGTTCCCGGAGGCTCACCGTTTGTGGTCGGCTTCCCGGCCCCCGCAGACCGTATCGCCCCGCAAGACCCACATGTGACAGGGATTAGAGACCCCACATGTTGCTCTTACGTAATGCTCATCGTTGACACGAGGAACATAACGGCACCCCATCGGGGCGGCAACGCAAGCACACATCGGCACGGCTTCATACGGTCAATCGATCAAAATTTGCTGGGAAGAGGCTGGAAGCTTGTCCACCACGTCACGACGCTGCGAATTGAGTCGCCCGGCAATGCTGTGACGCCGTTCGCCTTGGTGACGAACTGAGGTACAGACCACAACCGAACGGGGAAGTTTCGCACTGCCACAGGCCGTTCACCTATTCATTGGTGATGTGGCGGAATGTTGTTCCTCAGCCACCGGTCACGGTCGGCATCGTCGTCCGGCGAAGCGGTGTCGCGTTCGTCGGGCGCGATGTCTGGGATCGCTTCACCGAAGATCTTGTTAACTGCGTGGCGGGACGCTTTGTTCGCTTCCGGCATCTTCAATTCCCTTTGTGACTAAGATCACAGACCATCCTAGTCGGCGCTACAACAACCGTTAACCTGCTCTTAACCAGCGGCGTCGCTCTGCCCAACGCTCGTCTGGAAACAAAAACGGCGGCCGATGGCCGCCGTTTTGTCGGAGTTCAGATCTCCAAACTTGATAGCTGGCCGATGACTTGCGCAGCCAGTGGACCTAGGGTGGCCATCCCGTCGCGCACCGCGGCGCGTGACCCGGCGATGTTGACCACCAACGTGCTGCCCGAGACACCGCACAAGCCACGTGACAGGCCCGCATCGGGAATCCCGGCCGAAAGACCCGAAGCCCGCAGCGCCTCGGCGATGCCCAGCAGCTCCCGGTCCAGGATGTCGAGGGTGGCCTCCGGCGTCACATCGCGCGGCGTCACCCCCGTCCCGCCGACCGACACCACCAGATCGACGCCACCGATGACCGCGGTATTCAGCGCGTTGCGGATCTCGACCTCGTCAGCGGCCACCACCACAACCCCGTCGACGACGAAACCGGCTTCGCCCAACAATTCCGTGACCAACGGACCGCTGTGGTCTTCCTCGCCATGTGCGGTGCGATCGTCCACGACGACGACGAGCGCCCGGCCCACCAACTCCCCTGGTTGTTCCATGCCTGCAACCGTATATCCGGCGGCAGACAACGGTGTAGCCAGACGGAGTGTGGCCAAGTTGTCGGACCCGATCACCGTGCTCACTGCTCTGCCCTTCCAAGTGTGACCTCGACGGTCTGCGGTTTGCCCCCCTGGTCCAAGAACGTCAGCGTGACCTTGTCACCAGGGGCCTTGGACCGCACCGCGGCCACAAGGGCGTCAGCGCTGCCGATCACCCGGTCATCGACCTTGGTGACCACCACACCGCTGGGCAGCCCGGCCGCCGACGCGGCCCCGCCGTTGGTGACCTCGACGATCTTGGCGCCGTCACTGGTCTTGTCGTTGGCCACCTGCACGCCCAGCGAGGCGTGCGAAGCCGTCCCGTTCTGGATCAGCTCGTCGGCGATGCGCTTGGCTTGATCGACCGGAATGGCGAAGCCCAGCCCGATCGAACCGCTCTGTGCCTGAGCCGAATCGCCGCCCATGGTGGCGATCGCCGAGTTGATGCCGACCAGCTCGCCGTTCATGTTGACCAGCGCGCCACCGGAGTTACCCGGATTGATTGCGGCGTCGGTCTGAATGGCGTCGAGCACCGTGTTCTGGTTGCGGGTGTCGCCGCCGGCCGCGACCGGCCGGTTCAGCGCGCTGACGATGCCGGTGGTGACGGTGCCTTCCAGCCCCAGCGGCGACCCGATCGCGACGACGTCCTGGCCCACCCGCAGGCTGCTCGATGACCCGAGGGTGATGGGGGTCAGACCCGAGACGTCCTGCGCCCGCACGACAGCGATGTCACTGCTGGGATCGGTGCCCACGACGGTGAAGGGCTTGTTGGATCCATCGGAGAACGTGACCTTGGTCCGGGCGCCCACCGGTGCCGCCCCAGGCAAGGGCGACGAGGAGGCGGCGCCCGGCTTGGCAGCCTGCACCACGTGGTTGTTGGTCAGGATGAGGCCGTCGGCGGTGAGGATGATGCCCGAGCCTTCCTCGGACGCGCGGCCCAGATCCGTCTCGAGCTTGACCACACTCGGCACCACCTTGGCCGCGACCTGCTCGACCGAGCCCGGTGGCAGCGCCGCCGCGGGGACGGTCGGTGCGGCACCGAGCCCCTGGGTACCCAACCGAGGGTGGTCGTCCTGCACCAGGGTCGCGACGCCGCCGCCGACGCCGGCGGAGACCACGGCCACCGCGAGCGCCCCGGCGACCAGGCCGGCCTTGGAACGTTTCTTGGCCGGGACGGGCTGTGGGCCGGCCGGAACGCGGTACGGGTCATACGGTGCGCGGTAGGCCTGCTGCTGAGTCTGTTGCGGGTGCTGCTGTTGACGCGCGTATCGCCAGTCATAGGGCTGTGACTGGTAGGGGTCAGGACGCGCACCGGCGTATCCGGGGGCAACGCCGCCGGAGTGCTGCTCCGGCTGGTGGGGGTACCTCGGGTGGTTCGTCATTGTGCTGCGTGCTCTTCTCTTGTAATAAGGTCCGCCGGCCTGTGACGCCAGCCCGGTCCGACCCGTTTGTCCAACCCTCGTGTCTTCGATTCGTCCAATTCGTCAAACGAACTTGTCGTCACTCAGGTTGCCCAGATGGGCTGAGAATCCACTTAGAGATCTCTGACCCATCCATGACCAGTCCCCCGACCGATACAACTGTCTCACCTTTTCTCCGCGCCGACGGTGTACCCACCACCGGCTCCCGGCATGTGTGTCGCCTCGCCGGCGGGGATGGGCTGCCCCGGCAGGACCATGTGGAACGAGGCCCCCGGCGGCGTGCCGCCGGGCACAGTCTCGTCAATCCGCAGTGCCCCACCGTGTTTGAGCACCACTTGCTGGACGATAGCCAATCCGAGGCCGGATCCCGGCATTGCCCTCGCCGCGTCCGATCGGTAGAAGCGCTCGAACACCAGCGCCCGTTCCTGTGGCGGGATACCGGGGCCGTGGTCGGAAACCACCAACTCGGCGTGCGTGGGGTCGACTTGGTGCAATCGCACACCGACGCGTCCGCCGGCCGGGCTCCACTTGGCGGCGTTGTCGAGCAGGTTGAGTACGGCGCGGCCCAGACCGGGCGCGTCGCCGAACACCTGCCACCCGGTGACGTCGACATCGAATTCGATGTCGTTGCGGCGGCGGCGGACCCGTTCCAGGCTGCGGTCGACGACCTCCGACATGTCGACGGGTTCCGGCGTGATGTCGCCGGCGTCGTCGCGGGTCAGATCGACAAGGTCGCCGACCAAGGTGGACAGCTCCTCGATCTGTGCGATCACATCCTGCTGCAGCCCATCCATCTCGTCCCTCGGCAGCGGCGGCGCCCCGGGTGCCTGCGAGGCCATCAACAGCTCGACGTTGGTACGCAATGAGGTCAGCGGTGTACGCAGTTCGTGCCCGGCGTCCGACACCAGCCGGGATTGGCGTTCCCTCGACTCGGCCAGCGCTCGCAGCATCATGTTGAATGCCTCGGTGAGCCGGGCCAGCTCGTCGCTGCCGACCACCGGGATGGGCCGCAGATCGTCGGTGCGGGCCACCCGCTCCGCGGCTTCGGTGAGTCTGCCCACCGGTCTGAGCCCGGCTCTGGCCACCGCACCACCTGCCATGGCGGCCACCGCCACCCCGACGCCGCCGACGATCAGCAGCACCGTGCCCAGCCGTCGGAGCACTTGGACAGTGGGTGCCAGGCTCTTGGAGATCAGCAGCGAGCTGCCGTTGGCCAGATGCACCGCGAGCACCCGTTGGTGGTTGGCGGTGCGTAGCGACATCAGCAGTTCACCCGAGATGACGTCTTTCTCGGCCTTGCCCAGCGGCAGCATCTGGCCCTGTTGATTGGCGGTGTAGATGGAGCGGCCCGGGATCACCAGCATCGCGTTGACGTCGGAGTACGCCGTGCCCTCGATGGCCTTGCCAGGGTCGGCGGCCAGCGATCCGCTCTCGATGAGCAACCGGGCCCGGCTGTGCAGCTGGTTGTCGAGGTCGTCGTAGAGGGCGCGGGACACCACGGCGTAGACCGCGACCGCCATCAGCACCACCACCATGGCCACCATCGACATCGCAAGCATCATCACGCGCCAGCGCAATGACAGAGAGCTGGTGTTCCGGAGGACGGCGGCGGGCCGCCCGATGTTCACGGGGGTGGTTCGACCGTTGTTCTCGTTGAGTGCCATCAAGTCAGGGGGGTGTTTCGCGCAGCACGTAACCGACGCCGCGCACGGTATGGATCAGCCGCGGCTCGCCGTCGGCCTCGGTCTTGCGTCGCAGGTAACCGATGTACACCTCGAGGGCGTTGCCGGAGGTCGGGAAGTCGAACCCCCACACCTCTTCGAGGATGCGGCTACGGGTGAGCACCCGCCGCGGATTGGCGATCAGCATTTCCAGCAGCGAGAACTCGGTGCGGGTGAGGCTGATCTGGCGTTGGCCGCGGGTCACCTCACGGGTCACCGGATCAAGCGTCAGGTCTGTGAACGACATCTTCTGCGAGTCGGCGCCGTCGTCGCTGACGGTCCGCCGCAGCAACGCGCGCATCCGGGCCAGAAGTTCTTCGAGCGCGAACGGCTTGGGCAGGTAATCGTCTGCACCGGCATCCAGACCGGCGACCCGCTCGGAGACCGAGTCGCGGGCCGTCAACACCAGGATCGGCAGATCGTCACCTGTGCTGCGAAGCTGCCGGCAGACCTCCAAGCCATCCAGTCGCGGCATCATCACGTCCAGAACCACAGCGTCAGGCCGGTCATTGGCAATCGCTTCGAGCGCTTCGACCCCATCCTGGGCGAGCTCGACCGAGTAACCATTGAAAGAAAGCGACCGGCGCAGGGATTCGCGCACAGCGCGATCGTCGTCAACGACAAGAATGCGCACAGGCACAGTTTCAACCCGCTGTCTGAGAGTGGGCTGAGAGGCGCGCCGCAAATTCGCCGAGCGTTTTTCCAGCCTGGACCAACCCTGAGCACGACAAAAAGCGCTACCACCGAGTGGTAGCGCTTTTTGTAAAGTGTCTGCGGGTTCTAGCGCTTGTCGAGGTCGACAAGGCCGAGACGAGCGGCCTTGAGCAGACGGCGCGGCACCTTGTGCTGCTGACCGGCGACATTGACGCCGACGAGGCCGGTGGCCTCAGCCTTCCACTGCGCGCGCCGGCTACGGGTGTTCGCGCGCGACATTCTGCGCTTGGGCACAGCCATGACGTGCATCTCCTTGCTCTGGGTTGTTGCCGCGCGTATCGAAATCAGCTCACCGCGGGCGACGATTAGGTACAGACTAGCGGTTGACCTGCGTCGGCTCCAAAACGTGGGTGATTTCTGCGCCGAGCACGGGGAGCACCCCTTGACGTGGGACCGGCGGTACCCGTTAACCTACCGGTTGGTTGGGTCCCTTACGGCGTTGACGGGAGTACGTGTGCCACCAGTAGTACGGATCGGCAACTGTTCGGGGTTCTACGGCGACCGGCTCTCCGCGATGCACGACATGCTCACCGGTGGTGAGCTGGACTATCTGACCGGCGACTACCTCGCCGAACTCACCATGCTGATCCTGGCCCGCGACCGGGCCAAGAACCCCGACCGCGGCTACGCCAAAACCTTCCTGACCCAGTTGGAACGGTCCCTCGGCCTGGCGCTGGAGAACGGCGTGAAGATCGTGGCCAACGCCGGTGGGCTGAACCCGGCTGGGCTGGCCGCCGCGGTCCGGGCTCTGGCCGAGCGGCTGGGCCTCGACGTCAAAGTCGCCCACGTCGAGGGCGACGACCTGGTGGGGCGCGCTTCCGAACTCGGGCTCGGCACACCCCTGGCCGCCAACGCCTACCTGGGCGCGTGGGGCATCGTCGACTGCCTCGATTCCGGCGCCGACGTCGTCGTGACCGGCCGCGTGACCGATGCGTCGGTGATCGTCGGGCCCGCGGCCGCGCACTTCGGCTGGAAGACCACCGACTACGACGCGCTCGCCGGGGCCGTGGCCGCCGGTCACGTGATCGAGTGCGGCACCCAGGCCACCGGCGGCAATTACTCCTTCTTCGGCGAGATCGCCGATCTCGCGCGTCCCGGGTTCCCCATCGCCGAGATCGCCGCCGACGGCTCGTCGGTGATCACCAAACACCCCGGTACCGGCGGGCAGGTCAGCGTCGGCACGGTGACCGCGCAGCTGCTCTACGAGATCACCGGCGCCCGCTACGCCAATCCCGACGTGACGCTGCGGGTGGATTCGCTGCAGTTGAGCCAGGAGGGTCCCGACCGGGTCCGCATCTCCGGGGTGACCGGCGAGGCCCCGCCGCCCACGCTCAAGGTGTCGTGCAACAGCATCGGCGGATTCCGCAACGCCGCCACGTTCGTGCTGACCGGCCTGGACATCGAGGCCAAGGCGGCGCTGATCCGCAGTCAGCTGGAAGCCGGCATCAAAGTCCGCCCGGCTGAACTGGAGTGGACGCTGGCCCGCACGGACCATCCCGACGCCGATACCGAGGAGGCCGCGAGCGCGCTGCTGCATTGCGTGGTCCGCGACCCCGATCCCAACGTGGTCGGACGTCAGTTCTCGGCGGCAGGCGTGGAACTCGCGCTGGCGAGCTATCCCGGCTTCACCACCACCGCCCCGCCGGGCGACGGCCAGATCTACGGCGTGTTCGTACCCGGCTACGTCGACGCCACCGAGGTGCCGCACATCGCCGTGCATGCCGACGGCACCCGGATTGGTATCGCACCGGCGACCGAAACACAGCCGCTGACACCGGTTTCCGATCCTGAACTGCCCGCGGCACTTCCGACTGGCGCCACTCGCCGCGCCCCGCTCGGCACCATCGCCGGCGCCCGCAGCGGCGACAAAGGCGGATCGGCCAATGTCGGCGTGTGGGTACGCACTGACGAGCAGTGGCGCTGGCTGGCCCACACCCTGACCGTCGACAAGCTGCGTGAATTACTGCCCGAGACAGCCGATCTGCCGGTCACCCGGCACCTGCTGCCGAATCTTCGGGCCGTGAACTTTGTGATCGAAGGCATTCTCGGCCAGGGCGTGGCCTATCAAGCCCGGTTCGATCCGCAGGCCAAGGGGCTGGGCGAATGGTTGCGCAGCCGTCATCTCGATATCCCGGAGGAACTCATCAAGTGAGCATCTGGACTTCGCCCGAGCGTGAGGCATTGCGCAAGACCGTGCGCAGTTTCGCCGAGCGTGAGGTGCTGCCCCACGCCGCCGAGTGGGAGCGCACCGGCGAACTGCCGCGCGAACTGCACCGCAAGGCCGGCGAGGCCGGGCTGCTCGGCGCCAACTTCCCCGAGTCCGCCGGCGGTGGCGGCGGCGACGGGGCCGACGCGGTGATCATCTGCGAGGAAATGCATTACGCGGGTGCGCCCGGCGGCGTGTTCGCCTCGCTGTTCACCTGCGGCATCGCGGTGCCGCACATGATCGCCTCGGGCGATGAGCGCCTGATCGAGGCGTACGTCGAGCCCACGCTGCGCGGCGAGAAGATCGGGTCGCTGGCCATCACCGAACCGGGCGGTGGCTCCGACGTCGGGCACCTGACCACGAAGGCCACCCGTGATGGGGACGACTACATCCTCAACGGCGCCAAGACCTACATCACCTCCGGTGTGCGCGCGGACTATGTCGTCACGGCGTCGCGCACCGGCGGACCGGGAGCGGCAGGCGTCTCCCTGATCGTGGTGGACAAAGGCACGCCCGGATTTGAGGTCAGCCGCAAGCTCGACAAGATGGGTTGGCGCTCAAGCGATACCGCCGAGCTGTCCTACACCGACGTCCGGGTCCCGGTGGCCAACCTGATCGGCGCCGAGAACTCGGGCTTCTTCCAGATCGCCGCCGCGTTCGTATCCGAGCGCGTCGGCCTGGCCGTACAGGCCTACGCCAGCGCGCAGCGCTGCCTGGACCTGACCGTCGAGTGGTGCCGCAACCGCGAAACGTTCGGCAAGCCACTGGTTTCCCGCCAGTCGGTGCAGAACACGCTGGCTGAGATGGCCCGCCGGATCGACGTGGCCCGGGTGTACACGCGTCACGTGGTCGAGCGGCAGCTGGCCGGTGAGACCAATTTGATCACCGAGGTGTGTTTCGCCAAGAACACCGCCGTGGAGACCGGGGAATGGGTGGCCAACCAGGCGGTCCAGCTGTTCGGCGGGATGGGCTACATGGCCGAGTCGGAGGTCGAGCGCCAGTACCGTGACATGCGCATCCTGGGCATCGGCGGCGGCACCACCGAGATCCTGACCTCGTTGGCCGCAAAGACATTGGGGTTCCAGTCATGACCACCCTGAAATCGACGATCGATCCCCGCTCCGATGGGTTCACCGAGGCTGCCGAGGCGATGGCCACCAAGCTGGCCGAACTCGAGGCCGAGCATGCCAAGGCCCTGGCCGGCGGCGGGCCCAAGTACGTGGACCGCCACCACGGCCGCGGCAAGCTCACCGCGCGAGAGCGGGTGGAGCTGCTACTGGACCCCGACTCGCCGTTCCTGGAG
This sequence comes from Mycobacterium sp. DBP42, assembly GCF_005924235.1. Classification (NCBI taxonomy): domain Bacteria; kingdom Bacillati; phylum Actinomycetota; class Actinomycetes; order Mycobacteriales; family Mycobacteriaceae; genus Mycobacterium; species Mycobacterium sp. DBP42. The sequence continues at coordinate 5,470 of NZ_VCMY01000031.1, read as the reverse complement.
CTGAGCCCCTTGGCGGCCTGGGGCAGCGACTTCGTTGTGGGCGCCAGCCTGGTCACCGGCATCGGCGTGGTCGAAGGCGTCGAGTGCTTGATCGTGGCCAACGATCCCACCGTCAAAGGCGGGACCAGCAACCCGTGGACGCTGAAGAAGATATTGCGCGCCAATCAGATTGCGCGCGAGAACCGGTTGCCGGTGATCTCGATGGTCGAGTCGGGCGGCGCGGACCTGCCGACGCAGAAGGAGATCTTCATCCCGGGCGGGGCAATGTTCCGCGACCTGACCAAACTCTCGGCTGCGGGTATTCCGACCATCGCGCTGGTATTCGGTAACTCCACCGCCGGCGGTGCCTACATCCCCGGCATGTCCGATCACGTGGTGATGATCAAAGAACGCTCCAAGGTGTTCCTGGCCGGGCCGCCGCTGGTCAAGATGGCCACCGGTGAGGAGTCGGACGACGAGGCGCTCGGCGGGGCCGAGATGCACGCCCGCACTTCGGGTCTCGGGGACTACCTCGCCAACGACGAACTCGACGCCATCCGGATCGGCCGGCGCATCGTGGCCCGGCTGAACTGGCACAAGAAGGGGCCGGTGCCCGCGCCGGTGGTCGAGCCGCTGTTCGATCCCGAGGAGCTCGTCGGCGTCGTGCCGACCGATCTGCGGATCCCGTTCGACCCGCGCGATGTCATCGCCCGCGTTGTGGACGGCTCGGATTTCGACGAGTTCAAGCCGGCGTACGGCTCATCGCTGGTGACCGGGTGGGCCACGCTGTGGGGGTACCCGGTCGGCATCCTGGCCAACGCCCGCGGAGTGCTGTTCAGCGAGGAATCCCAGAAGGCCACCCAGTTCATCCAGCTGGCGAACCGCTCTAACACGCCATTGTTGTTCCTGCACAACACCACCGGCTACATGGTCGGCAAGGCGTACGAGGAAGGCGGGATGATCAAGCACGGCTCGATGATGATCAACGCCGTGTCCAATTCGACAGTGCCGCACATCTCACTGCTGATGGGCGCCTCGTACGGCGCCGGGTACTACGGCATGTGCGGGCGCGCGTTCGATCCTCGGTTCCTGTTCGCCTGGCCCAGTGCCAAGTCCGCCGTGATGGGCGGCACGCAACTGGCCGGGGTGCTCTCGATCGTCAGCCGCGCCGCCGCCGAGGCGCGCGGCCAGCAGGTCGACGAGGCCGCTGATGCCGCTTTGCGTGCTGCGGTCGAGGCACAGATCGAGGCCGAGTCGCTGCCGATGTTCCTGTCCGGCCGGCTCTACGACGACGGGGTGATCGATCCCCGCGACACCCGCACCGTGCTGGGAATGTGCTTGTCCGCCATTGCGAATGGACCGATCGAGGGGACGTCGAACTTCGGCGTCTTCAGGATGTGAGCGCTTATGCCTACCTTGCACGTCGAAACTGAGCTTATGTGCGAGATTTCGACGATTCTTCGACCACAAGCTCAGGTTCGGTGACAATGATTACGAGAGTTCTGGTCGCCAACCGCGGCGAGATCGCCCGCCGGGTGTTCGAGACCTGCCGCCGTCTGGGTATCGGCACCGTCGCGGTGTACACCGACCCTGACGCCGGCTCCCCGCACGTCGCCGAGGCCGACGCCCGGGTACGCCTGGAGGGCAACAACGGCTACCTCGATTCCGCCCAGATCATCGCCGCGGCCAAGGCTTCCGGTGCCGACGCCATCCACCCCGGCTATGGCTTCCTATCCGAGAACCCGGATTTCGCGGCCGCCGTGATCGAGGCCGGGCTGAGCTGGATCGGTCCTCCGGTCAACGCCGTGCAGGCCATGGGCTCCAAGATCGAGGCCAAGAAGATGATGGCCGCGGCCGGGGTTCCGGTGCTGACCGAGCTCGACCCCGCGACCGTGACGGCTGATCAGCTTCCGGTCCTGGTGAAGGCCTCGGCAGGCGGCGGTGGCCGTGGTATGCGTGTAGTGCGCGAACTGTCGGACCTGGCAAGCGAAGTGGCCGCGGCCCAGCGTGAGGCGCAGTCGGCATTCGGTGATCCGACCGTGTTCTGCGAGCGCTACCTGGCGGCCGGCCATCACGTCGAGGTGCAGGTGCTGGCCGATCAGCACGGCACAGTGTGGGCGGTCGGTGAGCGCGAGTGCTCAATCCAGCGTCGCCATCAGAAGGTCATCGAGGAAGCGCCGTCGCCTCTCGTCGAGCGCACTCCTGGAATGCGCGAGAAGTTGTTCGACGCCGCCCGGTTGGCCGCCGAGGCGATCGGCTACGCCGGTGCGGGCACGGTCGAGTTCATGGCGGACGAGCAGGGCGATTTCTTCTTCCTGGAGATGAACACCCGCCTGCAGGTCGAACATCCGGTCACCGAGGCCACCACCGGGCTCGACCTCGTCGAGCTGCAGATCCTGGCCGCCGACGGTGGACGCCTCGACCCCGAGCCCCCGGCCTCCCGCGGCTCGTCGATCGAGGTCCGGCTGTACGCCGAGGATCCGGCCAAAGGCTGGCAGCCGCAGGCCGGCACCGTGCATCGGTTCGACGTCCCCGGGCAGGTGCGCGTCGACACCGGCATCGTGGACGGCTCGGTGGTGTCGATCTTCTACGACCCCATGTTGGCCAAGGTCATCTCGTACGCCCCGACCCGCCGCCAGGCAGCCACTGTGCTGGCCGATGCGTTGGCCCGCACCCGGATTCACGGGCTGCGGACCAACCGCGATCTGCTGGTGAATGTGCTGCGGCATCCGGCGTTCCTGGACGGGGCCACCGACACGGCGTTCTTCGACACGCACGGCCTCGATACTCTGGCCGCCCCACTGGCCGACGTTGGTGTGGTGACACTATCGGCGCTCGCCGCCGCCCTGGCCGACGCCGCGCACAACCGCAGCACCGCACGCGTTTTCGGTGCCGCGCCGAGCGGCTGGCGCAATCTGGCCTCGGGCTATCAGTCGCGGACCTACCGCGATGCCGCGGGCGACGAAGTTCCGGTGCGCTACCGGTTCACCCGCACCGGGGTGGACCTGCCCGACGACGACGGCGTTTCGCTCCTGTCGGCGACACCGGATCGGGTGGTGCTGTCCGTGAACGGGGTTGATCGCACGTTCGATGTGGCGACCTATGGCGATCAGGTGTTCGTCGACTCTCCGCTCGGCCCCGTCCAGCTCACCGCGCTGCCCCGCTTCCCCGATCCGGACGACGCGGTCGCGCACGGCTCACTGCTGGCACCGATGCCCGGTTCGGTGGTGCGGGTCGGTGCCGCGGTCGGCGAAACCGTCACCGCCGGGCAGCCACTCATCTGGCTGGAAGCCATGAAAATGGAACACACCATCGCCGCACCCGAAGACGGGGTTCTGGCCGAACTCAATGTCGCCGCAGGCCAGCAGGTCGAGGTCGGCGCCATCCTTGCCCGAGTAGAGAACCCTGAAGGAGAACAGGTATGAGCTTCATCGAAACCGAGGAACAGAAGGCCCTGCGCCAGGCGGTGGCTGCGATGGTCGCCAACTACGGGCAGGACTATTACCTGGAGAAGGCCCGCGCCGGTGAGCACACCACCGAATTGTGGAATGAGGCAGGCAAACTTGGCTTCATCGGGGTGAACCTGCCCGAGGAGTATGGCGGCGGCGGGGCCGGCATGTACGAACTGTCCCTGGTGATGGAGGAGATGGCGGCCGGCGGTTCGGCGCTGCTGATGATGGTGGTCTCCCCCGCCATCAACGGCACGATCATCTCCAAGTTCGGCACCGAGGAACAGAAGAAGCGCTGGATTCCCGGCATCGCCGACGGGTCGATCACCATGGCCTTCGCGATCACCGAGCCTGACGCGGGTTCCAACAGTCACCGCATCACCACCACCGCCCGTCGCGACGGCAGCGATTGGATTCTCAAGGGCCAGAAGACGTTCATCTCCGGCATCGACCAGGCCCAGGCCGTGCTCGTCGTCGGCCGCACCGAGGACCACAAGACCGGCAATCTCAAGCCCGCACTGTTCGTCATTCCGACGGATACCCCGGGCCTGAGCTGGACCGCGATCGACATGGAGATCATCAGTCCGGAGAGCCAGTTCCAAGTGTTCTTCGACGACGTGCGACTGCCGGCCGATGCGCTGGTCGGTTCGGAGGACGCGGCGATCGCCCAACTGTTCGCCGGCCTGAACCCCGAGCGGATCATGGGTTCGGCCATGGCGGTCGGCACCGGCCGGCTGGCCATCGCCAAGGCCACCGACTATCTGAAGACCCGCCAGGTCTGGAAGGTTCCGATCGGCTCACATCAGGGCCTGTCGCACCCACTGGCACAGATCCACATCGAGGTCGAACTGGCCAAGCTGATGATGCAGAAGGCCGCCACGCTGTACGACGCCGGCGATGATTTCGGCGCTGCCGAAGCCGCCAACATGGCCAAGTACGCCGCAGGCGAGGCCTCGGTGCGTGCGGTGGATCAGGCCGTGCAGTCCCTCGGCGGCAACGGCCTGACCAAGGAGTACGGCATCGCCGCGGCCGTCACGGCGTCGCGGCTGGCCCGCATCGCCCCGGTGAGCCGGGAGATGATCCTGAACTTCGTCGCCCAGACGTCGCTCGGCCTGCCTCGCTCATACTGACGGGCCGATGATGACGTCTTTGGTTCACTACAACGTCGACGGGGCCGTCGCCCGGTTGACGCTGGACTCCCCGCACAATCGCAACGCACTGTCCACGGCGCTGGTCGAGCAATTGCTCCAGGGCTTCTCTGACGCCGCCGCAGAGCCCGGTGTCCGGGTGGTGGTGCTCGGGCACAACGGTGGAACCTTCTGCGCCGGCGCAGATCTCAGCGAGGCCGCCGGACAGGATCCCGGGGAAATCGCTGTCGATCGGGCCCGGGAGATGACCAAGCTGCTGCGGGCGATCTTGGAGCTGCCCGTTCCGGTGATCGGTGCGATCGACGGGCATGTGCGGGCCGGCGGGATGGGGCTAGTCGGCGCGTGCGATCTCGTCGTCGCGGGTCCGCAGAGCACGTTCGCGCTGACCGAGGCACGTATCGGCGTTGCGCCGTCGATCATTTCGCTGACCCTGTTGCCGAAGTTGTCGCCCCGGGCGGCGGGACGCTACTTCGTCACCGGTGAGAAGTTCGGCGCCGCCGAGGCGGCCGAGATCGGGTTGATCACGCAGTCCGCTGATGACGTCGAGGCGACGGTGGCCGCGCTGGCGGGTGAGATCGCGAAGGGGTCACCGCAGGGGCTGGCGACGTCGAAGGCGCTGACAACGGCAGCGATCCTGCGTGCGTTCGATCGGGACGCCGAGGATTTGACCCGGCAATCGGCTCAACTGTTCGTCTCCGACGAGGCCCGCGAGGGCATGATGGCCTTCCTGCAGAAGCGTCCGCCGAACTGTGTGAGCTGACTTTGTCACGCTAATGGGGAGGGAACGGCGGATCTTCGAGCGGTGTGGCGTGGTTGGGAGGACGCTGTTTAACCGAGCCGCCGGCCGGTGAGCGTTGAGTTACGCCGAAGCGATGGTCGACTTCTAACTCCAGA
>NZ_VCMY01000030.1:0-75547 GCF_005924235.1 Mycobacterium sp. DBP42 | reverse complement strand
GTGGGAGGGTGATGGGGATTGGGATGGCTTGGATGTCGTGGGCCATGTTCTGGTCGCCTTCGATCAGCACTGGTGGTGACTGGGTGAGGGCGGCTGTCTGTTTGGTAGTCCAGGCGGCGTCGCGGGTGTCGACGATGGCGCGTTGTGCGTCGATGGCGGTGCTGAGGATGACCAGGGCGCCATCCATCAGGGATGAGGCGGTCGTGGGGGGTGAGGCGAGGGTGGCTGGTGCACTCGCGGCGGCGGTGGCCGCGGCTTTGCTCTCGGCCTGGGCGAGCTTGTCGGTGTCGATGTTGAGTTCATCGGTGCCAACTGTCATGGGTTCATCGTCCCACTGTTACGTCGTCTTGACCAGACCCTGGTACCAGAATGGTACTGTCAGGTGGTGAGTGGTAGCCCACCTTATTGCTCCCCCGCGGCCGACCTGGCCGAGGTCCGCGAACGTGTTCAGAGCGCCGCGACGCACCTGCGGTTTCTGCAGGACAACTATGTGATGCAGCAGCTGGTGAAAGAAGGATTGCTGCGCGGGCTCACTCAATCGGAGCTTGCTGCAGCGTTGAAGGTCAGCAAGCGTGAGATCAGCCGGTACGCCAACATGCCGTATGTGCCGGCGGCAGCCGCGGCCGGCGATCCGTTGGGGCCTGAGCGGCGAGCGCTCGACGAGGCCTTCCTCACCTACGTCTGGGGATCGCTGGATGCTGTGCTGTACGCGACGCGGCGATGCCGCGAGTACGACGCCGCACCACCGCGGCGATGAGCGAGGACCACGATGCTGACGAACGCGCCCTGCGCAACGAGCATCTCTGGAGAGCTACATCGACCACGCTGTGCCAACGCTCGGCATCGACGCCTACGCGGCGGCGACCAGGCGAATCGAAACCCAGCAACGCCCCGTCTAACACCGTCTAACACCCGAAAGGCAGCAGTGCCCGCCCAACTGCTAACCACCGAGAAACATCACGGTATTGCGATCCGGAGTGCTTGGCTGATGTCCTGCATCGTTGATGGCGAGAGGCTGCCCAGCGGTTCGGTGAGCTCGTCGTGGTAGAGCTGCACGATGTCGTCGACCAGGACGAACCCGACGAGGGGGTCCGCGGCAGTCAACGGGACCACGGTGGGGATGTGCGCGTTCTTGCTCGTGGTGGTGATTCGCGCCGCCAACACGGTGTCGAGGTTGCGGTTGCGTGCGTTGTTGCTCAGGATCACCCATGGTTTGAGGCCGTATCCGAGGTCGACTCGGTAGGCCTGGCTGCGCATCCCACGGTTCACAGGTGGGCCTCGGTGCGGCGCGCGTAGCGGGCGCGGGCCGCTTTGCGTTCACCGTGGGCGGGTTCGGTGTTGAATTCGGCGGCCAGTTGGGCGTATCCGGTGTCGAGCACATGTTCGCGCAAGGCTTCGGCGCCGGCTTGCAGCAGGGCGCGCAGGGCGCCGGCTTCGGACTTGATGTCCGTCTCACCGCGTTGACTTGCCCACTGCCGCAACACCTTGAACGCGGCCGACTCCTCGTCAAGGTAGGGCGCAATGGCCGCTTCGTCGGCGTCTTTGAGGATCAAACTCACCCGCTTACTCATAGGCACATATTACACTCGGTGGCGGCGCAAAACTAAGTGCACAATCCGGTGTATCGAGTGGCTCCCGGCCGCGGCCCTCGACAAACCGAATCGGCAACATCGGCGGTCAAGCGCTTGCCGACACGACCGCAATCGTCGCAGCTCTCATATCTTGACCCAACCTCTAGCGTGTCATCGGGCGCCCGGGCCGGGTCGATGTTGGAGGCTTGCGTGATGAATCCCAGCCAGTTCGTGCCCTGCGTGGTGATCGCGGCCGCGTGTAGCCTGCTCGTTGCAGGTTGCACGGGCAGCTCCGAGGAGACGACCTCCACCGCGACCAGCAGCATCAGCATTGACAGTCCTGGATCCGGACTTGAAACCGCGAATGCGCCCCTGCGAGATCTGCTCACCGTCGGCGAGCATTGCTTCGCAACGGGTGTGGAAGCTGTTGCTGCGCAACTGCGCGCCGCTTCCGCAGACGCTAAAGCCGACGCTGAAGACGACGCGAGACAGGCTCGCGGCGAAATGCGTAAGACGGGTGTGGAGGCGACCATTGTCGAAGAGGTCGAGGACAACGGCACCTGCTACTGGGTGAGGACGAACTCGCTGTTTCCGTGATCCGGGTATCTGGAGAGGACGTCGCGGGCCTGGATGAGCAGCTCAACCAGATGCCCGGCGGTGTTGGTGCCGGTGTGGTCGGTGCGGTCCATCAGTGCGGTGAGCTGAGCGCGGTCGGCGTCGGAAAGCGCTGGCACGTCGAGGCCCTGGGCGATGAGCTTCTTGATCGGTTCACAGAGCGGTGAAGTCGGCATGGCGACGAGTATGGCACCGAGTCAGGACAACCGAATGCCGTTGAAGAGCAGATAGTTTCACTGTTTACTCGTGTGGTTCCTGGATATTCCAGGAGCCGGTGTCGGTGTAATCGGTCGGGTCGAGATCCCAGAGCATGCCGGTGTTGTCGAGCACGCTGTCGTGGTGGCAGTAGGTGCAGCGGAATGCGCTGATGATGGCGACGAGGTGTCTGCCGTTGCGGAGCCGCCCGCGGCTGATCGCTGGTGGTGCTGTGGTGGGATCGGTCCAGATGCGGCCGATGCACAGTGTTTTCGGTGCGGTGGTGCCGCAGTGGTCGCAGCGGTCTGGGTGTCGCGGTGGTGGGCAGAGGAATGTTCCTGGTCCGGTGGTGGTCCAAGAGTCCCATTCGACGGGCAGGCCGTCCCAGCGTGGTGGTAGGTCGTGCTGGCGTGGCCACAGGTCGAGCTGGCCCTGCTTGGCCGGTGGATCCGGGTAGGTCGTTTCGTCGGTACTCACGCCGGCGTCTTCTGCGGTTGAGGCTCAGAGCGCTTCGGTTTGGTCGGTGGTGGAGTGGGGGCCTTTCGTACTGGCGGGGTTTCGGGGATCACTTCAATCCGGCGGGGGTTGTCTCCGATGTGGCCCATTGCGCTGCTCCTGTCGGGTGAGTGAGTTCGGCTGCTGCGGTGCTCGTGTGCACTTCACCGGTCTGTGTCCAGTGGGTCCTCTGGCGACCAGAATTGATGGTCCGGATCGATCGGCCCGAGCGAGATGCGGTAGTGCATGTTGGCGATCAGGGAAGTGTCGTAGTCGGTGACGGGGATGTCGTATGCGGCCAGCATGGCCCCGAGGTCGTCGAATTCCTGTGCGTGAGAGCACTGTTGGGAGAGGACTGTGCGAGCTTCGTCGAAGGCGGGCCCGGGGTGGCACCAATAGGAGACCACGCGGGCGGCGGAGGTGCGCAACCCGGCGTTGCCGATGAGTGTGGGGCCTTCAGCGGCGATGATCGCGACGATGCCCGCGGCCAGATCGGGGAATTGGCGGCGCAGGGACGTCAGTGTTGTCGCACCGTAGATTCCGCAACTGCAGTCCTCGTCGGGTGCGGTGTGGTCGTAGCCGTGGACGCAGCGCGCCTCGCACACCCCTGCTTCCCACGCCAGGTGGCCATTGACACCGATGTTGTCCAGGTGGGGTGCGATGCTGACTGGTGCGAGAGCGCCGCGGTGACGGTCGACGGTGAATGTTCGTACCGCGTAGCGGCCTACCTCAATATCGGATGGCTTGTCCGCCTGTAGCGTTGGGAACCTCCATGCTCGTGGGCGGGTGAGTCCCACCGGGGGCGATGTCTTGGCGGTTGGGGTCGTGCTGGCGATCGCTCGGTGGTTGCCGGTGTCATCGTTCGTGGTTGTGGGTGTTTCACTGGGGTCGAATGGCGGGTAGCTGGACTGGGTCGGTCGCAGCCATCCGAGTCGTCGGTAGATCGGCAGGAATCCGTCGAGGTAGGGGCTTCGGTACAGTCGCAGCTCATTCGCGAGGTAGACGATGTCAGATATCCACCCGCTTGCGGCGTGACGTTCGCGGGCTGCCCCAGCCATCACCACGTGGATTCGCACAGCGCGGCCCAGTCGTAGGAGTGCGGCCAGGGCGTCGACGATGGGCCGGTGATACCCGCTGCTTCTGATTTCGGCGAGGACGTGGTGCCAGGTGTCAACGAACAGGACCACTGGCGCATCGCTGTGACCACCGGTGGTGGTGCAGAGCCGTTGTTGCAGCAGGTCGTGTAGGTGAGTGATGAGCGTGATCTGTTCGCTAGGTCGGGTAGTGATACACCGCACGTTGGGCCATTCCTGCAACTCTCGGTACCCGTTGTCGTCGTGGCTGGCTGCGATGTGCACAGCCCAGTGCGCCCGCGCGCATTGGGCGGCCAGAGTCTGGATTGTCGCGGTGGTTGCTGACTGGGTTCCACCGCTGCTTGCACCGGTGATCAACTGGTGCGGTGAACTGGCGGGGTGCCACGACATCACCTGTCCCCAAGGGTCTTTGGCCACCGCGAAATCTATCGACGAGTATGCGGTGATCGCGTCCTCGATACCGTTGGCCTCAGGGTTGTGCGGCGGCTGGGGCAACGGCAGCCAGAATTGTTCGGTCGGAATGTATGTCATCAGAATTCCCCTCTCGGGGCCTGGAGTAGGGATCTCAGGGTGGGACCGCTGCACTCATCGCATTCCCCTGCTTTCGGGGGTGACGCGGCGGCCAGAGCAAATTGTCGCGCCGCCTGAAGGCAGGCAATCAAGTCCTCGGCGCCCGCCGGGTCGCCTGGCGAACCACTGGCGACCTCGATCGGATCCCCGTCGTGCGCGACGTCGACGACGGCGCTGCCGCGCCGGAAGTAGCGCCACTCGTCGACGTCCTCGACCTCCACGGCAGGGTACGGGACAGCAGCGTCACCCGAAGCAGGACGGGTAGCGTCGTCATGCTGTGGGAGGTCGAGGCTTTCGACGATCCGTTCGGCCACCCGGTCCGACCAATAGCGGTCGTAGTGCTCGTCGGTGTCTTCGGCGTGCACGATCGCCGAGATTTGGTCTTGAACTGCGATGAGGTTGGGATGATCAGTCATTGGTCCACCTGGCTCCGCTGGTCTTTCAGCGTCGCGCCGATCAACACGACGCTGTGGGCAGAAACCACTCCAAGTGTGTCGGGGTCTGCAGAGGCTACTGCGCTCATGGTTGGGGGTCATTCCTTCTGTGCTGGTTGGGGTTTGACGTGTTGAACTCGGGTTGGTCAGTCCGGGACGAAGGTGGGCTCGTCGCTCCAGCGGGTGAGTCGAACCTGGTGGCGTGAAAGGGGTTTGGCCCAGCGGCAGGCGCGGCCGAGGGCGTGCCAGCGGGTGAATCCGAGGCTGGTGTGAATGATTTCGCTGCCAGGCGGTGACTTGTGCTGAGGGCAGTTGGTACCAGTGGCGGGCTTGGTTCACCTGCAGGAGGTCCCAATATGTCGGTCGGGTGCGTGGCTGGATGTCGCGTACCACGTAGGTGGGTTCGATGTAGTCGGTGGCCAGTGCGCGTTGGATGTTTCGTGCTGCGGCCCAGTTCGCCAGCCACCGGGTGGGATAGGTGCCGTGGCGGTCTTGGAAGGGGCTGTCGGTGCGGATGTGGAGGACTTCGTAGCGTTTCCAGCGGAGCATGGTTCCCCTCGGGTGGGTGAGACATGAGTTGTGTTGGGCTGGTTGGCTATTCGGGTGGGACTCCGGTTCGGAGCATGCGGCACCAGGCGGCTTGGTGGAGTGCGAGTTTGGTGCCGAGTTGGGTGTAAGCCCATTCCCAGTCGCGCAGGGTCCATGCGTTCTCGCCGGTTGCTCGGTGGCGGCGCAGCAGTCGCGCGGCGCGGCGGCGAGTCAGGCGTGCTGGTATCGACAGGATGGTCCGGAGGGCCAGGTAGGTCAGCAGTAGGCCGCCCGGCCACGCGGCGACCGTCCAGCCGGGCCATTGGTGCTGGTGGGCGATGGTTGCGTATGTCATGGTGGATAGTCCGAGCACCATCGTTTTGGCGGCTGAGCGGCGGCTAAACAGCAGGAGGGGGATCGGGCCGACGAAGGTGACGAAACCCGCGGCGCCCACGTATCCCCATAGGCCGGGTGCGATGGCGTTGGCCACGATCGAGAACCCGGTCATCATCACATAGCCGATGGCGGCCAGGCCCAGACTTGCGGTGGCTGCTGTGCTGAGCTTGTTGATCCAGGCTGGCTTCTTCTCTTGCCGCGACTCTGCTGCGGACGATGTTGTTGTGTCGTTGAGGTTGTTGGGTTTCATGCGTCCCCCCCCCCTTTTTTGGTGCGGTCCCGTTCGTCGCGGTAGTTCCGTCACTGTGACGGCAAGTGGGTGTTTCACGATGCGTTGTTGTCGGGGATTCCGAAGCACAGGTCGGTGTCGACGTTCTGGTTGTTCCTCGGTTGTGGCACGCCTTGGTCTTTGGCGCCGACGACGGTTGGTAGTGCCGGCGGGGCGTGTGTGAGAGCTGGCGGCGAGTAGTAGGGACCGTGCTCGCTGTCGTCGTCGCGGCTGGGGTGTTCGCGGTCCCACTGGAGGCGATCGATCGCGGCCAGCGCGCGTTGTCGTGCCGCGGCCATCTCTTCGCTGCTGTGATAGCAGTGCGTTCCGGGAGCCAGGAGTTGGTCGAGGTCGTCGTCGGCGGTCGTGGGCGAGGAGCCGGACCAGAACGCTCCGACGAAGGCGGTGGTGATCGCGCCGGCCAGGATGAGCACGACAAGGATTCCGAGGGCGTTGATTTCACGAGTGAGGTAGCGGTGCCGGCTGGTGGTGCGGTTGCTCAGCTCGGTGAGGTCATGGCGTAGGGCTTCAATGCTGTCGGGTTCTGGCGTGCTGGCGGGTTCTGGTGTGTCATGGGTGTTTTCGCTCATGGTGGCTATCGTGCCTTGTTGGTCGGACATTGAACTGGCGTGAACTGGTGGGCCAGCAGGAGCTGCAGCGGTCGGCTGATGCGGTAGCGGGTGGTGAGTGCGTCGACGTCGAGGGTGTTGGCGGTCAGGTCGATGCGGACCACTGCGCCGTCTGCGTTGAGGCTGACGGTGACGGTGTCGCCGAGGGGTTCGCGGTGGGTGGGGGTGGCGGTGGTGAGGCGGATGCTGATGCCGCCGGAGGGGTGCGGGGTGACGGTGCAGCGTTGCCAGTAGCCGCGGACGTTGTCGAGGAACTCCTGGGGCGCGCGGCCGGGGATGGCCAGCGCGGCTGAGACGGCGAGGTGGATGCCGGCGGTGCGGCCGAGGCGGGCCAGCGTGTGCAGGTCTGGGTTGCGGGCGTCGAAGCCCGGGCCGACCGCGAGAAGGATCCGGCGGCGGTCGGCCGCGGCGGTGTGGGCGCGGTCGGCGAGGTCAGCGACGGTGCCGGGGCCGTCCTCGGTGAGGGGAAGGCGGTCGTCAGCGAGCAGACTGTAGAGGGGGTCGTAGATACGTGGGAACGCGGGTGTGACGGTGGGGTCGTCGACGAGGAGCCACTCCCATCCGGCGGCGAGTGCGTCAGCTTGCAGCGCGGCAACGTTGGGGCCAGTCCAGGCGTGCACCCAGCAGTGCGGGACGCCGATCCCCCGATCCGCCAGGCCGACAGCCCAGGATTCGAGATCGGGGTGGAGGTTGAGGATCACAGTGCGTGCCCTTCGTGGTCGGGAGTCATCATTGTGCTGCTGGACAGGGGCGGTGAACTGGGATGTCACCGCGGTGAGCTCCGGGGATCAAGACGTGTCGCTGGGGTGACAGTTGTCGAAGTTCATGGCTCCCAACGCCTTTCTTCTGGATACGGTGGTGTGCTGATCGGGAGTATTCCACCGTTATCGGACACCGCCGTGCACGCGCAGCGAGTGAGCTCACAGTTAATGCACCGTGCATAAAACAGGCACGCCAACGGCCCGCCTTCGACGGGGATACGAGGCGGGGCGGCGAAGGGTGTTAGGCGCAGTACCCCAGGAATTGGATTTCGCTGGAAGCGACCGTGGTGACGTCATCGTTGGGCGCTGGCGTCTCGGTATCGGTTGTGGTGTCACCAGTTCGGGGTGGCTGCGCGGTTTCAACAATCTTGATCAGCAGTTTGCTGACCGTCGCGGGTGGGTCGATGAATCCTGGCCGGAAGTCCCGGGCTCCCCCAGTTTCGACGGGCAGCGGTTTCCGGCCGAGTTCCTTGGGGAAATACACCTCGGCTTTGGTGATGACACGGTGCTTGTCCCACTGGTCGACACCGCCGGGCGCATCCGGGATCCGCGCGTCGAAACCAGATTCGATGCGGGTCTGCGACACGGTGCACTGCCGGCCGAAGTCAACCTGAATGAACTGGTCGTCCTTGCCGTCGGCACGGGTGCAGATCCACGCGGTCCCCAGATTGCCGTCGAACGCGGCGTTGGCCGGCGAGTACGGATCGTTCTCGCCCTTGGGGCAGGAGTCCTTGGCGGTGATGCCGGTCAGGATGGCGTCCTTGGGTCCTGCTGACGTCGGCGGCAGCGGCGCCGGAGCGGCGTGGGCCCGGGTCGGGGCTGCCGGTGAGGTGTCGGCAGCCAAGGACCGGACAAGGCTGAGCGCGACGACGAAGACAACCAGGACGACGACGGCCAGGACGACGGCGCCCAGCCGCCGGTTCGGAGGGATTTTCGCCGCGACCTTGTCGGCTGAAGCTCGGATCCCGCGGCCCAGAGCATAGGCGCCGCGCGCCAGTAGCCCGGGGGCCTTGGCTTCCCGGTCGTCGGCGGGTTCGGCGGTGTCGGCCTCGGTGGGGGCGATACGACGAGCTGGCCGCGATGTTGATCGTGGCGCGATGGAGGCCATGACGATGGCGCGGTTCTCCCACGTCTTGTCAGCCAGGACGGCAGCGGCGTCCTCAATGCTGTTGGATGGTGTAGTCGTCATCGGAACTGTCAAGTACCTCACTGATCCCGGAACTGGTCGAAGATCTTGTTGTGGGCGATCTGCTGCTCGCTGTACTGAGGGATGGCCAACTGGGACGGGTCGACCACGGGGTACTGCTGGCGCGCCGCGGGCAGCGATCCGTAAAAGTGATAGTGGTTGATCTGCGTCAACGACGGCACCTGTACTTGAGCGGTGGGCCGGGCGGCGGGGCTGCGTGGTGGGGCGGGCCGTCGGCGTCGATGCCGGCGACGCAGGGCGGGCCAGGCGAACCACAGCGCGAACACAGTGACGAAGATGTAGCCCGCTGCTGCCTCCGGTGGAGCGCCGAAGTGTACGGCGATGCCGGTGAGGATCACCGCGGTGATCAGTGCGCGGATCATGGTGCACCGACCTGATCGGCGAGCAGGGGTGGCCGCGATGTCGGCGGCAGGGCCAGCGCTCCCTCAGTCGGGCGTCGCGCGCGGGTGGTGTTTGTGCACGACCGACGCGAGACCCACACGCGTGGGACGCGATGTGAACCGGACCGAATGTGCATGTTCTGCATTGTCACCCATGAGTCGGACACCGGGCAGCCGCAACGAGTGACACTCGGATGTCCGAGGGCGGGGTTACGGTGTGGATGATCCGGCCGGGCCGGGGTGCACACCGCGTGAATGGATCGATCTCTGCTGGTATTCCCGGTCACAGCGGAGGCTTTGAGGGGCGGGACCCGCGCAACCCCCTCGGCGCGGCCCGCCCCTCAAATGCGCCCAAGAGATGGTGAAGGCCCCTGGTCGGGCGTATCGTCAAAGGGTCTTGGCGAAGAGTCAAGAAAGTGGAGCCGGGAGCCAGCACGTTTTGCTGGTCGCCCGGCTTTCGCGTTCCCTGGGGTGCGAAAATTTTGGGGTGTGAGAGGGGTGCCTCGGCGGGCTTAGGTTCGGAGGATGACCGAATCGTTGGAAGCTCTCACCCGCCAGGTGGACGCCGCGCTTGGCCGTGCGGCACACCTGTTCGTCGGCCCGCTGGGGAACCATCCGGACCTGGCCGCCGAAATTGACAGGACGCGGCGCGCGGTGGAGGCCTCCATGCAGGAGGCGCTTGATCACCGTGGGAAGCCGACGTTTACGCATTGGGCGGGTCTGCATTTGCGGCGTCTTCGGTGCGCAGCGGCCGAAGCCCAGGCGCTGGTCGAGCAGAACTCGCGCCGTTGAGATCTGGCCGCGCGGCGATCTCGCAAATCGTTTGTTTCTAGCCCTGTTCGCGAAGTTGGTCTGTCACGTTCTGCCAGAGCGCGGCGTAGCGAGCGGAATCCACGTTTCGGGTGTTCGGGTCTACTGCGCGGATCGCCGCTTCAACACGCTCGATGTTCAGGTCGGCGCCGTGTGCAGTGACCCGCACTGCGAGCTCCTCGTTGCGGGTGCCGGCCAGATGTCCGCCGCTTGAGGTGGAGTGTCGACCAACGATCCACACGGCTTCGACGGTGACGGGTGCGTTGGCCAGCGCGGGAACCTGGGTCTGGCTCAGTGCCGAGACCGGATCGGGTGAAGTTGCGCTCACGCCCCGGATCGCTACGCCACCAATATTCGCGTCGCGGACATCAGCCCCATGCGGCAACGAGGCAAGGGGCAAAGGCGTGTCCGGACGTCGAGAGGGGTGGGGCTGGGCGGTTCTGGTTGTGACCGGCAGACCGGCAGCACCGCAGATGGCGGCGGCTGTCACTTCACGGTTGTCGTCTGCGAACACAGTCGACGGGACACGGAAGGTCGTCCAGCTCCAGCCACGGACACACCACAAGGCTGGCCGGTCGCCGACTGTCTTCTGTGCCCATTCCTGCTCAGCGTCCGAGAACTCACCGATGCGATCGTTGCCGCCGAGATGGATACGGTGTGGTGTGAGGTGACAGGCCTCGTGGCTGTGGGGTTCGATCGTGCGCAAGACCAGGAGTAAGGACACGCGTCCGTCGCGCCACATCCCGATCCTGTCAATCTTTTTCAGTAGCCGCTGCAGGTCTGCTCGCATCTCCCTCGTGGACTTGAAGTCGTCGATCACGACCAGCAGATGGGGCAGTTCCAAGCTGCGGCCATCTCGGCAGAGCCGCCGGCGGCGGGCGCGCTCGCGACGAAAATGTTTCACGAACGGCTCGGGGTCGGTCTTCAGGTGACCGTAGGCGGCAGCCGTTTGGGGCAGCGCGGCGAGTTCCTCCGCCAAGGCGCTGTTTTTGGCTGCGCCGAAAAAGAACTGCACTTGGTCCGGGCTGTATTCGGTGGCGAGATGCGACAGTGCGTTGCGCAGCACATGCGTCTTACCTGTTCCTGCATCGCCGGTGAGGACCGCACGGCCGCTGCGCAACGCCAGTTCCCCGGCGGCCAGCTGCTCATCAACAAGTCGGTCGATCTCATCGACCACCCGCTCGGCGGGATTGAGTTCGGTGCTGGTCATCGCAATTCTCCTAGCTTCCCGTTCGACTGGGTGCGTGCCGAGGTGGGAGGGTTTTCTTTCCGCGCCGCGTCGATCGTCATTGCAGCGAGGACGAGTGCTGCGACGAGCCCGGAGTACGCCAATGCGGTCCGTATAAGGGCGCAGGCCAGTGACGGCCCGCCCACTCCGGCGGGTTGGTGTAGCGCTACCGGATCTAGCAGCGCGAGCTCGGTGGCGGTTAGTAAGAGGAACGTGCCAACGAACGCTGCGGCGCTGGCGATTACGGCTGTGCGTGCGGCTGCGGCGCGCGAAACCCAGAGGCCGGGCACAAGGGTGTTCGATTCGGCGTTTGTTCCGCTTTTCATGGGTGTCGTCTCCTGGGCGAATTCGAGGACGTGTTGGACGGTGTTGGTGAGCTGAGGCGCTTGAAGGCGTGGTTGTTGCGTGCTATCGCTGCGATGCGGGAGGGCTTGCCGCTGCCGCAATTCGCCGGTGATCGAAATGTTGTGTCCGGTGGCGAATGGGTATCGAAGATCGGTGGTCATGAGTTGGTGAAGTGCGGCGGTCTTGCCGACTGGACCGAGGGCGTCGGGGCGATCCCGGTGGCCGTGGCGCATACATCGTGAGGTTTCTGGGGTCGTCGCGCAGAAGCCAGGCGCGGCGGGCTGGGCGGGAACGTCGTGACCGCGATTGAGGACGAGGAGGCGGTGTTCCGCGGGTGCGGGCGTGTGCGTTCGCAGCTGGCGATTTCTCGGAAGAACCAGGAGGCGACCCACTTGCCGGCGCCGAGCTGGCCTGCGTAGGCAAGGGGCCGGTCGTCGCGCTGGATGGGTTGGCCGCACACCCGGCATGGGTCGTGGGTCGTGGGGGTCGTGTAGGGGGTGTAGTTGGGCCATGAGTGTCTGCCGACTGTGTGGTGGGACAGGTCGGCTAGGGGGTCGATTGATGTGGTGTTCGGTGTGGGCATGGGCTGGTCCCTTTCTGGGGTGTCGGGTGGCTATGCCGGGGTGACCAGTGGGTGGATGGCGTGGAGCAGGAGCTGGAATCCAGCGATGTAGGGGTGGGGGGTGTTGGCGAGAGCCAGGGTGAGGACGGCGGGGTCGAGGGCCAGTCGGATACCGAGGGTTCGACCGTTGCGGGCGATGGTGGTGAGCGCGTCGATCGCAGTGGTCGTGAGGTCGGTGCGTGCGCCGACGACGAGTAGGGCGGGGGTGCGTTCGGGGCGGGTGGTGATGTCGTTGAGGAGGGTTTCGGTCTGGGCTGCGTTGCGGGCGACGCCGAGGCCGATGGTGGCTGCGATGGCCGTGTGGCCGGGGTTGCGTCGGTGGGGTGGGTAGTCGGTGTCGATGATGCGGGTGGTTGCTCCGTGGGCGGTGAATTGGTGGAGCATGGGCGCGATGATGTGTGCGTCCCAGGCCGGGAGCCAGAAGTGGCCGGCGGTGTTGGGGGTGTGTGCGGGCAGTTCCATGGCGGTCTTCCTGCTTGGCGGGGTTAGACGAGTTTGTTGAGCTGGTTGACGAAGTAGCGCTGAGCGATCTGGGTGCCGGAGTGGCCGGCCTTGTCCAGGGCGATGGTGTCGTACTGGTTGTGGAAGTTGCCGTTGGTGAATTCGGCGAAGTGTTTGAGTGCGGCGGTGACGTTGGCGGCGCTGAATTGGGCGAATGTGGGGCCGAATACGCCGGTGGAGTGCAGGCCGATGCCGCCGGTTGCGGTGGTGATGGCGTTGAGTACTGCGGTGGCGAGGTTGGCGAAGTTGAAGCCGGGTGAGGCCAGGTTGGCACCGACAGGTCCGAAGCCGCTGACGTTGATGGTCTTGGTGTTGTCTTGCATCTTGTTGAGGGTGGTGGCCACGGCTGTGGCGCGGGTGGCGATGGTGGCGATGGTGGCGGGGATGGCTGCCCATTGGCGGTTGTAGATGAGGCCGATGGTTTGGTGGGCGGCGTTGAGGAGTTCGGTGGCGACGGTGGCTACTTGTGGGCCCGCGAGCCAGAACAATTGTTGGGTGAGGGCCTTGGCGAAGGTGATGCCGCGTGAGATCAGGTTGGGGATCAGCTGGGGGTCGTTGACCAGTTGCAGGATCTGGCTGATGGCGGCGGTGGCGGGGGCGATGAGTCCGGCCATGAACAGGGTGGCGAGTTTTTGAGCTGAGCCTGAGGGGTCGGCGGCGTCGAGCTGGGAGCCGAGATGTCCGATGAAGCGCATCACTACATCGGACTGGGGCAGGTTGCAGAAGTAGTCGAGGGGGGCGCACAGGGACAGGATGCCGTTGCGTGCGGTGAGTGTTCCGAAGCCGTCTTTTCGGACGCCGGCGAAGCCGAAGCCTGGGCGGTTGAGGCCGATGGTGGGCTGGCCGACCGGTGATTGGGAGGGGTCGGCGACCAGGGCGACGCCGAGGAGTCGGTTGGCGGGGATGGCGCCCTGGTTGCGTCCGATGGCGGAGGCGATGTCTCCGGCGACGTCGGCGCCTTGGCTGTAGCCGGTGAGCAGAAATACGGTGCGTGAGCAACGGCGGCTGATGTTCTTGAGGTGTGCGTTGACGCTGTCGATTCCGGAGTTTTTGGAGGCGCGGTAGCCGCCGCCGTCGGTGCCGCCGATGATGGTGGCGGCGTAGGGGATGTAGGTGGTGGTGAGGGCTACTTTGGTGTGCTTTTTAAGGGGTTCGAGGATGCCGCCGAGGACGCCGACTGGTTTGGTTGGGTTGGCATCGGGATGGGTCTGTGTGGTGCCGGGGACGGCGATCGCGTCGACGGCTGGGCAGTCGGCGGCTGTGGCTGAGGGCGCGTTCGGTAGGGCCATGGCCGTGGCGGTGATGAGGGTGAGGAGTCCGCAGCTGATGCGGTGGCGGAGCGTCATGCTGCGACCGCGATCTGGCGTCGGTTGCGGGACAGTTTGGCGATGGCGCGTTGCGCGCGGCGTTCGACGGCGCCGGTTTTGGCGCCGAGGGTGTCGGCGGCTGCGGGAAGGTCGTAGACCTCGCCGCTGAGGTAGAGGGTGTTGAGGGTGTCGTATTCGAGTTGGGTGATGACGTTGGCGGTGCGTGCGGTTTCGAGGATGTGGGTGACTTGTTCGTGTTGTTCGTTGTCGTGGGGGTCGATGTGGGGGTTGGTCCAGCGTTGCGCGGTGTGGGTGTCGACGCGGTAGGCGGCGGCGGGTGTTCCGGTGCGTGAGCGTGAGTTGAGGGTGCGGTAGAGGGTGTGCGCGTAGAGCCATCGGGTGGTGATTTTGCGGGTGTCGGTGGCGGTGTTGATGAGTGTGAAGAACGCGTCGAGGGTGGCGTTGTCTCGGGCGTCGCGGTCTGAGGAGTGGTAGCCGTCGGGGTCGGCGCAGGAGGCGATGCGGCGCAGTGGGTGGCGCATGAGGACGGCGGCCATGAGAAGGGCGTGGCGGTCGCCGTGGCGGGCGTAGCCGGCCAGTGTTGGGAGGACTTTGTCGGCGGTGTCGAGGTGTGCGCAGATGGCGGCCGGGGTGCTCGGCGGTTCCTTGTGGAGGGACTGGACGAGGGTGACTGCTGGGGTGAGGTCGTTGCGGCGGGGGCGGGTCAGTAGTGCGTGGGCTTGGTGAGCGAGGAGGTCCCAGGTGTTCATCATCGGATTCCTTGAGGTCGCGTCGTGTGGACGCGTTCATGGAATCGGTGAGGGTTGCCGTGGGGGTTTGCAGTGGAGTTGTCAGGAGGGTTGTCAAAACCCCAATCCAAATGTGATGTGCATCACATTAACGGGTGGTGAACTGGGTGTTTGGGGTTGTCGTAACGGTTGTCAGGAAATTGATCACCGTCGCTGTCGACATTGCTGACACCCGGCGCGCAGGGGCGACTGGCGGCAAGGGGGATGCCGTGGCATGTGGGGGTATGCGGCTGGGGCCACGGCGATGGCCGACGTTTGGCGATATGGCGGGGCTGAGGCTGCCGTGACATCGGCGAATAGGCGGGTATGCGGTGCGCGCATACGTTGTCGAGCTACATGTTGTTAGGGGTGTCGCTCGCCGTTCCGTGGACTGACGCCAGCGACGGCGAGCGTAATCCCCGGTAACGGCGTACGGCAAACATACGTACCGCATATGCGCGTATGCGTTACCAATTCGTGATGTTCGGTGATGTCGGATTTTGGGGGCGCGACCCTAATTAGTGGCTGTCCAAATCAGCCGCACCCCTTGGAGGCCGCCCCGTGGGCCAGCCGATCCGCCGTACCAGCGCCGCGGTACGCGCCTATTCCGACACCGTGCGAAAGCTCGCCATAGCGGTAGTCGAAGACCCGCTTGACGAAGCCAAGTCGATGGCCTTGGTCACTCACGTTGTGAACAACCGGGCCTTGGCGGCGCAGCGGATGCGCGAGTTGGAATACGACGCGGTGGTGGTGCCGTGCTGAGCCGGTCGATCAACCGAGTCTTCGGTTCGATTTTTCTTCGCCTCAGTGGTGGCGATGCGGTGCGTGCCGACGAACTTCGGACGCGGGTTATCGGGGCACTTTTCGGGTTCATTCTGCTGACGTATGTGCCGCTGATGGCCGCTGTGGTCGTGCTGGTTCTCAGCCGTCCTCAGCCGGTCGACGAGTACGCGCAGCGGGACTGGGAAACAGCGATCAAGGCGTATGCCATTCGGTACGTCAATACCTATCTCAAAGACCCGTCGAACTCCGATGCATTGAAGTCGTTTTGCATCAAGGATCTGGCAGGTTCGGATCTGGCTCCTGGTGGCTACGCGGTCAGTGCATCATCGGCACTTCCCGGGGTCGTGGTTGACGGAGTTCAGACCTGGTCAGTTCTTGTCGACACGCAGGTGCCTAAGGCCGCGAATGCGGCGGCGATGGCAGACCTGCCTTTGCAGGTCGACATCTCGATCGATCGGCGCGGATTTTTCTGCGCATTCTCACTGCCGCATGCGCGCACTGAACGTCCTGCGGGGCAGCCGGCCGAACTGGCAACCGACATCGCGGTGACTGAAGGTCGTCCGGTCTACAACACTGCGGTCGGGTTCCTCAACGCGATGTTGGTTGGTAACGGCGATCTTGCTCCGTTTGTCGCGGCGGGTTCGAACTTGCGGGCAGCGCAGCCGCCGTTCTTTGCATCCGTCTCGATTGACCGCATGCAGGCCAATTCCGAGGTGGCCAATGCGCAGGACGTGCCAGTAAAGGCTGACGGTGTCGAGGTCACCATTCGTGCCGAGCTGCTGACGCCGGCTGGGGTGGCAATGCCGATGGATTTTCCGCTTGTCATGTCGGTGGCTGCCGGGCACTGGCAGGTCGATCGGATCAATGACGCACCGGGGATTGTCGCTCCGCCGGAGAGCGGAACGGGTGATTCCTCTTCGACTCCGACCACCACGAGTTCGTCGGTGCCGAGCGCCCGGACGACCCCTAGGCCGTCGCTGACGACGGGCAGTAGCACAACCACCACTCCGGAAGGGAACTGAAACCATGATCACTGAAATTGCATCCACGGTTGTGGCCAGCGGCGACGTCGCGGGCCACGTCAGCTATGTCGCGGCACCGATCTGGGATGTGGGTGCTCAGATCAAGTCGCAGGGCATCACGTTCGCGGTGTATCTGCTCATCGGTGGGACGGCGCTCATTGTTGCGTTGGCCTACTTCGTGTCCAAGGACAAGACGTTCGCGTTGAAGACGGCGGCGGTCGGGATTGTTCTGATCGGGATCGTGGCGGCGTTGCCGGCGTTGGGTGTGATGTCCAAGGACACCATGAACGGTCTCGTCGGTACGAGCGGCGTGCGGTAGGTCGCCGTGCTGTTTGTGGCCAAGTGGTTCACCCGCGCATCGCGGGTTCGGATCGTCATCGCGAAGTTCGACGGCCGGTGGACCCTGCCCGGTGGACCGTATCCGATCCCCGAGCTGGTCGCCCTGGTCGGTGGAATCCTGGCGACCCTGTTCGCCTTGCCGCGGCTGGGTCATCCGATCGCAACCGGGTTGCTCGGGGTGGCTCTGACGGTAACCGGGGTCGCGATGATGCGGCGGATGCCCTACTCCCCCGTGCGCTTCACCACGCGGGTGCATCGAGTGTTGCGACTGTACAGCTCTCCGGTCAGCTACAGCAGCGGTGGCGAGGCGCTGAGCGGCGAGACCCACACCGTGGTTCGCCCGCGGATCGAGATCCTCGACGTCCTGGCTGAGGACGCCTCTGAGACTGACTTGCCCACGTGGGCAGCCGGTGTGCCGGCGGGTCCGTACGACGAGCACTGGGACGCGATGTTCGACGACCCGCGCAACAACAACCACCCCGTTGCCGATCTCTTCGGCTGATCTTTCCGTGAGGAGCACCTGAAGCATGGCCAGCCAACTTGATCAGACCTTGCAACCGACTGTGTCGATGATGGGGCACCTTCGCCGCATGCGCGACGGCTCGATTTGGGCCAGCTATCGACTCACCGGATTGCCGTATGGCTACACCAGCCCCGAACGTAAGAAGGCCGTACTGACGCATCACAAGAATTTGTTTCGGGTGTTGCCGAATCACTCGGTGATCGCCGCGGTAGTCGCCCGGATGAACGCCGATGAGATCGTGGCGCGGTCGTTGGGCATCGCTGATGTGAACCGACATCCGCGCTGGGGCGACGAGTGCGAGGGAAAGCATGCGTACTTTTCCTCGGACAAGCAGCCGACTGAGCGGATCATCACCGTGTCGTTTCCGGTGAGTGATTCCGATGCTGTCACTGACGTTGCCGCATGGTCGGGGGCGCGTCGATCGCGTGAACGGAATCGCACGGAGATGCGCAAAGCGTTCGTGCACGCCGATGCGATCGTGGCGCAGCTTCCGGGTGTGTTCAGCCCGGTCCCGTTGACGGCAGCGCAGATGGTGTGGCTGTGGAATCGCGGCATCTCGCGTGGCGGTGTGCCCGAGGTGTTTCCGCCGGCGGTCGCCTCGAATGTGTCCTCTCCGGCCGGGGCGTTCGGGATGGCCGAGTTCGACGAGGGCGAGCGTCGCCCAGATGTGAAGCGGTGGAAGCCGAGTAGTTTCGCGCCGCTGCTGAAGATTTCGCAGCCGGGGCGGCTGGGTGCGCAGATGTCGTGGCAGACGCTGCTGGCGGTTGAGAGTCTGCCCTTGGACGGACTGGAGTTCCCGGGCAGCGAGTTCTTCACGATCGCTGATCGGGCCAGCATCGAGCGCACGATCGACGGGAAGAAGGTTCACTTCCCCATCGACGACATCGACTGGGCGGTGCGGATCAGCCGGACCTCCCGTGAGGTGACGATCGCTCGCAATACCAAGAACTTGCGGCGGCTGTCCGAGCAGGTTGTCGAGCGTGATACCGAGGTGTCTTTTGCTCAGGACACCCTCGCCGAGCAGGTTCATCTACTCGGCGAGTACAACGCGCTGCTTGAACAGCGTGACGACGAGGTCGAGGTGTCGCTGTGCCCGATTTTCGTGGTCAGCGGCACGAATCGTGCGCAGTGCGAAGAACGAGCGTTGGCGCTGACCCGGGAGTTCGAGGCAAACCGGATCAAGCTGGTTGCGCCGCTGGGTGGTCAGCGTGAGCTGTGGGCGGCGATGAATCCCGGTGGTAGCACGCATCGGGTGGTGTCGGATTACGCGCACAACACGATCAGTGAGTACGCCGCGTCGTGTGTGCCGTGCGCGGCTGACTCGGTGGGCGATGCCCGGGGCCCAGTTATTGCGCTGAACTTGTCCGGCCGCCGCAATCAGCCGGTGTATTTCGAGTGGTGGCGTGAGGCGCTCAAGGACCGCAGCCCGTCAGTGGCGATCGCCGGTGAGCTGGGCGCGGGCAAGACGTGGCTGATCATGACGATGCTCTACCACTTGGTGGATATCGGTGGTCAGTTCTTGGCGATCGACCGGACGGACAGCGGTGAATATGCCAGGCCGGCCGCGCTGCTACCGACCGCTCAGATTGTCGACCTGATGGATCCCAGGGCGACCTTGGATCCGCTGCGGACGTTTCCGGCCCATCTTGGTGCCGACTCCGCGGTGGAGCTGTTGACCCCGCTGTTTGATTGCGAGGCCAACGATCCGATGGGAATGGCGCTGAGCGAGTTGCTGCGTCCGGAGTGGGGTGTGCGGTCCATCCCGGAGTTGCTGAAGGAATTGGAGAAGGGGATTGAGACCGGCCGCACGCCGGATGACAAGCCGTTGCCCTTGGGGTGGGAGGCGCTGCACCGTCACCTTTCTTACTGGCAGAACCGGCGCTACGCACGGGCTCTGTTCGATCCGAATTTGCCGCCCCTGGATCTCAAGGCCGAAGGCATCGTCATCCGGACGAATCGGGTTGAGGTTCCTACCGCTGAAGAAATCGCCGGCGGCGAGAAGCTCGGTCCGAGCAAGATTTTCGGTCGTGCCATCTATGGGTTGGCGCTTGAACTGGGCCGGCAGGCGTTCCAACTCGACAAGCCGCGGCCGGCGGCTGTGGCGATGGACGAGGCATACCACGTGACCTCGTCACCGACCGGACTGTCGCGGGTCACTCGCGTTGTTCGCGACGGCCGCAAGGACAACATTGCGATGCTGTTGGGTTCACATGACCCGTTGAATGACTATCCGCCGCAGACGGCCCTGGATCTGATCTCGATGCGGATCGTGATGCGCCACCGTACCGAGACGCTGGCCCAGCGGTCGCTGAAATGGCTGGGCATTGACCCTGAGACCAATCCGCACATTGTCCGGGACCTCACCGAGCGGACCTCCCCGGCGGGCCCTGACGGAAAGACCGTGAAAGGCCGCGAGGGCGAGGGCTACATGCGTGACGCGGCTGGAGGGATCGGTCGCATCAAGGTGCTCGGCCCGTCGGATCCGGCGCGGCAAGCGGCAATGCGGACCACTCCGGTCGACCACGCCGAGATCACCCATGGCGACTTCGCCGTCGCCTGAGTTCCCCTAACAGTCGAATTTTTGAGGAGCGCCTGCGATGAGGATGTCGATGAGGACGAGGCGGCGGCTAGCCGCGGTGTTCGGGGTGTGCCTGCTGGGCGGGCTCATTTTGGTGGCGGCAGCGTCGCAAGAATCGGTGGCTTGTGGGCAACCGGTGCAGACCGGGCCAGTGGCCAACGGACAGGCGGTCATCGCTGCGGGTATCTCCAGGAAGGTGCCCGAGCAGGGCATCGTCATCGGCCTGACGGCCGCGCTTGCCGAAAGCCGGATGCGCAATCTGGCGAACCCGAATGTGCCTGCGTCGCTGCTTTTTCCGAACGACGGAATCTCCGTTGAGCGGACTGCGGTGGGGATCTTGCAGCAGGAACAGGACTGGGGGTCGGCGGCAGAACGCATGAACCCGCGCATCGCGGCGGATCGGTTTTTCGCCGAGATGATGGCGGTGCCGGGATGGCAGTCGCTGCCGGCCGGACAGGCCGCTCAGATGGTGCAACGTTCGGCTTACCCGGGTCGGTATGCAGGTGCAGTCGCAGCCGAAGCTGACCAGTTCTACCGCGAGCACCTCGGGGAAGTCCTTGCCGGCCAGCCATGCACCGCAGGGCACACGCAGGTGGCGGCATGACAACGGCGATGTGGATCGCTGCACGCGAGGACCAACTGCTGTGGTGGCGTGACGAGATCCGCGACTGGACTCCCTGGTCGCCGGTGCGGTGGTGCTGGCGGCATCGCTGGATCACGGCGGTGCTGCTCGCGGCTGCGGCGCTGCTGTGGGGTGCAGCTGTGGCATGGGCCGACCCGGGAACGGGGTCGGCCGCAGGTGAGGGAAACCCGATGATCTCGTGGATGGGGATCACCGATTCCCAGGGAGCGCCGGTTTCCAAATACACCCTGACCCTCAACGAAGGATCGATCGCCAGACCGGACATGGTGCCGTTCGCAGTGCTCGCATCGTGGGCGTATGAAACCTATGTCTGCCTGATCGCCACCGCGTTGTGGCTGATCAAGTTCGTCTTGAGCTTCGAATGGCTGCAGATCTTCACCGACCCGTTTCAAACCATCGGTGACGGCATTACCGATGCGATGGACAAGTTCGGGCTGGCTCCGACCGCGCTGGCTGTGCTGGCGATCATCGTGGCTTGCACCGCGCTGGCCGGCAAGGTGGCCAAAGCGTTCTCCAACATTGCGTTGGGAATGCTGATGATCGGTGTCGCCGCAACGATTTTCGCCCATCCGCTCGGTGAACTGATCGGCCCGGACGGCATGTTGGCCAAGGGCCGCGACACTGGCCTTGAGATCGCCTCGTCGGTCTCAGGTGGAGCGCTGCACACCAAAGCCGGCGGCGCGGACACCGATGCCCTGGTCAGCAGTCTGGCCGACCGATTCCTGCGCAAACCGACCCAGATGATCAATTTCGGTGAGGTCAGCGACTCCATCTCCCGTAAATGCGAAGAGGCATGGACCAACGGCATCAAGAAGGGCCGCGGCGACGGACTCAAAGATGACATGAAGCAGTGCGACGACAAAGAAGGAAAACGGCTGCACGCCAAGGCTATGGCCAGCCCGGCCGCCATCCTGGTGAGCCTGAATGTGTTCGGCTGGGTCAGCCTGTTCCTGATCGCGTTCGCCTGCTACTTCGTCTGGCACGTCGTGCGCACCGCCGTACACGCGATGCTGTTCGCCGCGCTGGCCCCGCCGGCCTTCGCGATCGGGGTGGTCCCCGGCGGGCCCCAGACCTTCGCCTGGAAAACCATCTTGGACTGCGCGATGGCATACATCGCCATGATTGTCTACGTCGCGGGGTTCGGCGCCTACAACGTGATTTTGGACAACGTGTTCAAATCCACCAACAATCCAGCCAAAGCCATCTTCATCACGGCGCTGGTGCTGGCGTTCGCGTTCGCGTTCTTCGGTCCCTTGCGCCGCATGTTCGATAACACCCGCGACAAGATGGCCGCCAAACTCGGCGGGGCACCGGCAGCCGGCGGGCCATCGTTTAACCCCGGTCTACTGTCGAAAGCTGCCGACGTGTCGCGGCTGGCCGAAGACATGCGCCGACGATTCGGCAAGAGCGACAAGAACTCTGAGTCTGACGGTGATCCCGGCCGGCGCCCGGTCAAGATTGACGACGGCGCACCGTCGGGATCTGGCGCGACCGCTGGTGATGATGGTGGCTCGAAACCTGTGAGGGTCAGCGATGACTTCGTGACCCAGTCCGCTGGCACCGGCCCCACCGGATCAAGCCCCACCGGATCGAACTCGGCTCCAACTGGCGCACACGCGCCGGTCTCACAGCCCGTCGCGGACTCCCCCGGCAGTCACAAGCGCACCAGCGATCGGTTGGCCACGGCCATGCGGATCTACCAGGCCACGAGCGGAGGTTCTGGAAGCAGCAGCGTGGGGCCGCGTCACGCGATGTCTGAATCGGCGGCCTGACACGCCATGTGGGGAAAGGTCGCCCTACTGCTGTGGCAGCACCGGCACAAGCTGGTAGCCGCGGGTGCTGCGGTGATGCCGTTTGTGTTCACCGCAGCGCTGGTGCTGTTCACCGCGCTGACAGGGGCGGGGTCGACGCCGGCGGCGGCGGTGCTGACCCCGCAGTGCCAACAGCAGCTGCAGACCCAGGGCGTCAGCGCCGATCCAGGCGTGTCCTTTGGTGCGGGCCCGGTGGCCAACGGCAAAGCCGTCATCGCCACCGGCGCCCAGATGAAGATCCCGGAAAAGGGAATCATCATCGCATTGGCCACCGCGATGCAGGAGTCCAGCCTGCGCAACTTGGCCAACCCCAATGTGGCTGAGTCCATGTCGATTCCGCATGAAGGGGTCGGGCACGACCACCTGTCGGTGGGCATCTTTCAGCAGCAGCCCTGGTGGGGCACCATTCGCGATCTGATGACCCCAGGGGTCGCAGCCCGCAAATTCTACGATGCGTTGCTCAAGGTGGGCGGCTGGATCAATATGGCACCCACTGTTGCGGCGCAGTCAGTTCAGCGGTCGGCGTTTCCCGACGCCTACGCCGATGATGTGGCTGCCGCGACCGTGTTCTATCGCAACCACGTCCGCGAGGTCCTGGCCACCTCTGGGGCGCCCGCACCCCCGGCTTCGGTACAAGACGACAACGGCCGCGACGTGTGCGGGGCGCTTCTGGACCCCAACGCCGCGCCGCCGCTGGCCGAATCACGGCCAGGCACGGCGATGGGAGTGGCCGCGGCCCGGGCGGCAGAACGCCAAATCGGATTGCCCTACGTGTGGGGTGGGGGATCTCTGGATGGCCCCACCGGCGGTGGATTCGACTGCTCTGGCCTGGTGCGATACGCGATCTACCAGGCAAGCGGGCATCGGATCGTGCTGCCACGGGTCACCTGGGACATGGCGCGCGTGGGCCGGCTAGTGCCTCGCAACGCTGTGCAGCCCGGAGATCTGGTGTTTCTGAACCCCGAGCCCAATCCCCAGACCGGGGCCATCGGGCCTGGACACGTCCAGATGGTGGTCAACCCCACCACCGTGGTGGAAGCCAGCACTTTCGGTGTGCCGGTGAAGCTCACGCCGTTTCCCACCAACTACATGGCCATCAAACGGGTCCTCTGACGGAGAAAGAAAGAGAAGGGAGAACGGCGGTGCCGAATCTACAAACGCTGGCGACAGCGAACGTGAGCACCCTCGCCACGGATGCACAAGGGGCTGCTGTGGGCCTGTTGTACTTCGCCGCGGGAGTGCTGGCCGTGGCGGCGACATGCGTGTGGGCCGCCGCAATGTTGGTGCACCGGCACCGATCCCCAGAGGGGGACGGCCCGGGTGAACGGGGCTGGCGCACCACAGTTGAGAACGTCGCGACCATGTGGCTGGCGCTGAGACTGGGCGTGGCAGCTCTCGTGTTGGCGATGACGGCCATGTGCCTGCCAGCCCTGACAGATCCCACCTTCGTCCACGTCTGCGCATGCACACACACGGGAACGTTCTCATGAGCGCGCTGAGTGCGCTGAGGATGCGGTGGCGGCGTGCCCGTCGGGTATGGCGCAACATTCCCCTGCGGATGCGCATCGGTGTGCTGATCGGCCTGGTCGCCGTCGCCGGCCTGATCTGGCAGCACACCACCACTGTGCCGGCCTCGGAGCGGACCGAGTCGACAGCTACTGCCACATCGGAGCCCTCCGAACAGGCGCCGGCCAGTGCAGGTGCCGACGACTCTGTCCCCGCCGGAGGGCAGCCGCAGCAAGATCCCGCGGTTGCGTTGCCGCTGCCGGACACCTCGGTGGACGCTGCGCGTGCCACGGTGCAGCGTTTCGCCACCAATTTCGCTTCCCCCAACGGCGATTTCGATGATTGGTTCGGCCGGATTTCCCAGGATGTGGCGGCGCAGCTGCAGGAGCAATACCGACTCACTGACATTCGCAACGTGGCCCAGGCTGCGGTGACCTCGGTGACCGGTCCGGTCAACCAAACGCCCGGGGCGATGGCGTTCCGGGTGACCTATTCCGATGGAACACAGGTCGAAGTGCGAGTGGAAATGGGTGTGCAGGCTGAGGGGTGGAAAGTCATCAACGTCATCCCGGTCCCTGCTGAAGCCGCTCCGGCGCCCAGCGACCAGGATGGGCAGCAGCCTCCGGCCGCGGCCACCAGCGAGGGAGGTGGTCGGTGATGGCGGGGACCAAAACCAGCGGTGAGGGGAAGGCGCCTGCCGCAGCGGATCAAGCCGGGCGGGCCTATGCCACCCACACCACCGAACTCACCCGGCCCTACATCCCCGGGGAATCAGCCAGTGATCAGCGAGAAGCGGCCCAAGGATGGCGGTGGATCAGCCTGGCCGCGGTCGCGGCCGCGGCGTTGCTCATCTACACCCGGGTATGGCC
Organism: Mycobacterium sp. DBP42; assembly: GCF_005924235.1. Taxonomy (NCBI): domain Bacteria; kingdom Bacillati; phylum Actinomycetota; class Actinomycetes; order Mycobacteriales; family Mycobacteriaceae; genus Mycobacterium; species Mycobacterium sp. DBP42. The sequence goes on along the minus strand of NZ_VCMY01000030.1, from coordinate 50,729 downwards.
GCTGATCTCCGGACAGATCTACCGGCCCTCGCCAGTGCGGGATCTGCTGCTGCCGCCGTCAGCGAACCCTCTCTACGTGGTGGCCGGAGTCGGTGTGGGGTGGGTGTGGCTGTTGTTCGTGATGGCCCCCTTGGCGCTGGGTGCATTCGCGGGTCTGTGGTGGGTCGCGCTGGTGTTCAACAACCATCGAGCCCGCGCCGGACACCTGGGCCATCTGCGGCCCGGCCAGAAATGGCAGGGAGAGAGCTACCCGGTGGGTCCGCTGATCCTGCTGGGTGCCGCGGCGGCCCTGGTCGCCGGTGGCAGCCTGCTGAGGTGGGCCGGCCCGGCGGCGGCCACGGTGGTTGGCGGCACCATCCTGCTGGGAGTTTTCCTTGTTCTGGGATGGGTGTGGGTGCAGTTGATCAGCTGGGCCCGCGCCCGGGGCGATGTGATCAGGCAGATCAACGAGATCACGTTTCTGGCGTCGCCGGCGCTGGGCTGGAACGATTTCCGGGCTGGGCGGGTGCGTGTTGTGAAGGCCAGCTGCCCCCGCGGTGCGGCGCCGTACCCGCGAGTGCTCAAGCTGCGCTACGGGCAGCATCCGCGCCGCATCGGCGAGGACCTCACTCGTGAGGCCGCCGAGATCCTCACGCAGGTGACCGGTCGAAACTACGTGTTCGACCACGATCCGCTGACTCGTACATTGACTGGGACCGAAACCGTGGCGGTTGAGCAGGCTGCTGAGCTGACTGCCGAGGCGGTGCTGGATCCGCTGGTGGCTCATTGGTTCGATGCCCCGTCAGCGGGCGCCAAGAAGGCCAGCATTGTCTCTGTCAGTGTGGCCGAACCGAAGATCGTGGTCGACGAAGACGGAAATCTGGTCGACGAGGACGCATTTCCTGTCGACGACGCGGATGCCGCGGCCGAGGAGAGCGCCAATGCTGCGCATACCGAGAACGACAAGATCGCTGCACGAATCACCAGTTTCACGGTGGAGTTCGCCTACAACACCAAGGTCGCCACGCCCTACCGGCAGGGAATGATCGAAGGGTCAGTGACCCATGCTCTGGGCGGATCGTGGAACGCTGACTGGAGTCTGCCGTCGCGGAGGGTGCAGTTCCGACGGTGCCCGGGGCTGGAGAAGTTGGTGGATCCTCCACTGGAATTCCCGGTCGTCAACCGGGCGGTGATCCGGTCTCTGTACAAGCAAGCCACCATCCCGTTCGCTGTCGATGCCTACGGCAATGTCATGGTGTGGGACTTCAAACAGAGTCCGCACATGTTGGTGGCCGGCCAGACCTCCAGCGGTAAGACCTCACTGCTGATGACGGTGGCCACCCAGTGTGCTCGGCGAGGTTTCAATGTCGTGTGGATCGACCCGAAGGGGTTCGACTCCCCCGGCATGCGGGACTGGCCGAACGTGTCGCTGGTGACTGCGGGCACTGACGAGGACGGCATGGTCGGACACACTGCGGCGCTGCGGTTCATCGCCGATACGATGCGCGAGCGGCTGGCGCTGGTGAAAATCAATCCCAATAGGGCCGACGACTTCGATCCGATCGTGGTGATCACCGACGAGTTCTCCAACCTCGTGGTGGCGCTGACGGAGTTCTATTCGACGTACCGGGCCAAGAACGAAAAGGGAGCCCCGCCCACGACAATCGACGTGGGCATCATCCTGCGCACCGCTCGTGCTGTGGGCATCCATATGGCGATCGGCATCCAACGTCCTGACACCATGTTCATTGGCGGTGAAGCGCGCGACAACACCGCGCTGAGGGTCGCCTTGGGCCGGCTGAGGTCCAAGGATGCCGCGATCATGATGTTCAACGATGCGGTTGCCGGAACCCGGGTTCAGCCGGGCATCAAGGGGCGTGGCACGCTGCAGCTGCCCGATGGGACATTCCGAGAGATCCAGACGTTCTACACGCCGAAAGTTCCTGCGACTCCTGAGCAGTGGTCGGCCCTGTCTGATCATGAACGGCACATCTTGGATTGCCTGCGCGATGTGGACAGCTTCTGGCAGCGTCGCGTGGTGGACAGTGCGCTACGCAACTACAACCCCGAAGACGACAAGCAGAAGGCAGCAATGTCATTCCGGGTGATCCGTGATTCGCCGATCGTGCCGGCGGCCGGCCGACCCGATCTGGACCCGCTCAGCGATGAGTATGTGATGCCCTTGGGTACGGTGCGCAGGCCCACGATGGATGACGATCATGACGATCACACGAGCGTCATGTTGAGCCCGGCCCGTGATGATCGTGGACGGCCGATTCTCAACCCGGATACGACACCGGTATCGGGTGCATTCGCCGGTCCTGTCGATGGGTTCGATGACGAGTACCTGCCGACAACCGAGGACGAGTACGGCGAATCGATGCCAGCGACAGCAAACGAGATCGGTCAGGGCGATTTGATCGAGGTTTCCGTTGACGGTGTCGATGTGTGGCGATACGTTCACGCTGAGCCATACCTCAGTGAGAACGAAGATGGTGAAGACCTACTGGTCATCCCCTATCGCAATCTCGAGGACGGCCAGGATATGGGTGACATTGAAGTCGACCCGTACGAAGTAATGCACGTCCGACAGCTGAACATGACCTGACCGCACCAGGAGGCGTGATGGCGCCGAGCACATACCCGGTAGGCGGGACCGCCAGCAAGACGGCCCCGTCTACCGGGCATGTGCACATGGTGCGGCCGGGAAACCGCGCCAGAACACCAGGCGCGACACCGTCGAAGTTCCCCGCTGGATTCGCGGCAACTGAGCATCCAATGAACCGACCTGAAGGAGACGCTATGGCAGGCAGGAAACGATCCGGGCGCGCAGCGGCCGAGGCCGCTTTTGCCGATCTGATGAAAGAGCACAGTCGACTGGTAGGCGACGTCGGTGCCACACATGAGGCGATGCTGTCGAAACTGGCCGAGGCCGCCGCCGAAGTGGAGCGCTACGAGAACGCGCGGGCGGCAGCGATCAAGGCGAGCGCAGTCACCGAGCGTCAGCTCGACGCGATGGGATACAAGAAGGCGCCGAAGGTGCCCGCGCTGAACATCGCGACCGGCCGCGATTCTGGCAAGAACACCAAGAACGGTGCGCCGCCGGCCGCACAGGAATCCGAGGCTTCTTCGGGTGATTCGAGTGAAGTCGAGCAGCCGCGCGAGCTGGCTGTCACCAGTGGTTTGTAGAGAGGACACTGATGAGCATCGAGAGCCTGGAGATGTTCTCCCAGGATATGCATAAGCAGTACCACGAATTGTTCGGAACCGAACCGGTCGACGGCACCGGTTTTCGGGACCTGGGGAACTATTCGCGCAACCTCGGTGGGCAAGCCAAGCAGTCGCGCGACGGGGTGATTGCTTTGGACTTCTCACCCGCAGTGAGTGGTCCGTTTGCGGCGTCGACCGGGCTGGATCATCTACCTCTGGACAACCTGGGTGGCGGGGCCGACAACGCCGGCGGGGCCACCGACACCAGTGCTCAGGTCAATGTCGACGGAGCCAATGATGTCGCGGGGAATTCACAAGCCGAAGCCGCCGAGATCGCGGCGGTGCCCGACCCTCAGTCCCCGGCTGGGCAGGCCGCGATCCTGGCGATCATCCAGAAGTACCAAGCCAAGTCCGTGGGCACAGTGGAAGAGTCGGCTGCCGCTACCCAGGCTGCGGGTGTCAAGGCAGCCGATGACAGTGGCGATGGCGGCGACGAGGATTCCAAAGGCAGCAGTGACAGTCATGATGACCACGGCTCAGACGACCTCGGCGGCGGGATGGGCGGCACCAGCCTGATGGACATTCTCGGGTCATTGCTTGGTGCGGGTGGCAGCGGGATGGGCGGGATGATGAACCCGATGAGCGGCGGCAGCAGTCCGTTGGGAAGTCAAGGCGCCAGCCCGTTTGGCTCCGATCCGTACGCGATGACCGGTGCGTCATCGCCGGCGGCGGCCAATCCGTTCGCCGACCCGTTCGCCAGCTCGCCCAGCGGCGGTGGGACGCCGGCGGTCAGCGCGGCCAGCTACAGCCCCGCTGCGGATCCGTTCGCGTCCGCTCCCGGCACGGGCAGCACAACGTCGCTGACCGATCCGTCGCTGACCGATCCCTCGGAGTCGGGATCCGGTGAAGGCTCCTCTGAGGAACATTCCGGATCCGCCAGCTCGGAAAGTTCGAGCGAATCGAGTGGATCGGGCAGTGAAGGAGCCGCCGCGGCATCCAGCGACAGCATCGACTTGTCCGCATTCGGGTTGAGCACCGACTCGGCATCGGGATAGGTCGAACGATTGAGGGTAGGGAGCCGGGGATGACCGCAGCTGTAGTGGGTGCAAATTCGTCGATCACCTCGTGGTGGTACGGACAGAATCGAGCCGCTGACACCACGCGGCGATTGGAGTCGGTGCTGGCACTGAATCCGTCGCCTGGACCGGTGGGAGCGGTTACGGTTCGCCAGGGCGAGCTGACCGCGGCCTTCCTGACCGGATTGAGCACCCCGCTGCCCCATCCCTGGCAGCCTGCCGGGCGACAGGCCAGCATTGCGTGGGAGGCAGTCGACCCCGGATCGGCGCCGGATCCCGAACACCCGGTGTATCTGGTGGTATTGGGCACTGGGGAGAACCCGTCGGCACTGTTCGTGCTGAACTTGGCGGCATTCTCGCGCATCCGCGTTCTGGGGGACAGCTCCACCGCTGGTGGGATCGTCAACCGGTGGGTGCTGGAGCTGCTGAGCACGCATCCCGGCACGACAATCGGCATCACCGACGATGTGTGGCCGGGCCCATTCACCAGCCGCGTGCGGCAGGTGAGTGCAGGCAACGTCCCCGATGTCGACGTGCTGTTTCTGGGAGCCGGGTACAGCTATGCCGATAGGTCCCAGATCGTCAGCTCGTCAACCAGCCGGATCGTGATCGATCTGGGCCAGGACGCCGCAGTCAGTGCGACGTGGACACTGACCTGCGGCGCTGACCTGCAAGGGGAACTCAGCAACGGGTCAGAACGCACGATGAAGGCCACCCTGATCGGTCTGTCCCCAAACTCTTTGGACCTGTGGCGCGGTCTGATGGACCCTGGTCGGCCGACACCGCAGCAACCAGCGGACCACGTCGAAGGCGCCGAGACCACCGGCACGGCTGTCCCGCCCCCCTGGGATACCGAATCCGACGACGCATTCGACTTCCCCGCGAACGATGACATGGCCGAATGGACGGCTCCCCCGTCCCCCGAGGACCTGCTGTTCGGGCAAGAATCCGACCACTCCACCAGCATCGGCACCGACGACGATTCCGACGTAGACCCACACATCGAGGAGAGCGCCGCCACGGTTCCTGCGGCGCAGGAACCGCAGACACCGCTCCCCGTGACACCCATCGTGTCCGCGCCGCCAGCCACCGACAACAGCGCCGACATGCTCATTGGTGCCGACGATGGCGATGAAGGCCCATCGGAATCCACCGGCGCCGGCAGCTCCGAAGCCGCCGAGGACCTCCCCGGGCCGCCTGCGGCTGCAGGAAGCGATCATGGCTCTGCCTCGACACCGACCATCTCGGTGAACACCACGGCGGTGCCTGCGCGCCTGGCCGTGATCTGGAATCGCATCCTCGGCCCGGTCACCTTGTGCCCCCCGCATGGAGGCCCAGAACACCCACGCGACAAAAGACTCAACGAGCTCACCGTGTTTCTGCAGACACAGCGAAATGTCAAGCGCAGCGAAATCGTGGACGCGATCTTCAGCGGAGTCGCCGAAGAACAGACAGTGACCGGGCAGTTGTCGATTCTGCGGAAACGTTTGGGCCGGGTACGTCCAGATGGTGACGTTGCATTCCCCACCCTGGCGGGCAGTTACTACCGGCTGCATCGTCAGGTGATATCAGACTGGATGGAGTTCGACCGGCTTATCGGAATCGACCCCGACCACACCGCCCAAACTGCACCGGCCGACCTGATCGCAGCGATGGAGCTGGTGACCGGCGCGCCCCTGGACGGGATCAAAGACACCGAATGGTCCTGGTCGAAATTTCTGCGTGACGATATGAAGACCCGGGTGCCCAACGGTGCACTCGCCCTAGCCAAGCGCTACTTCGACAACCACGACTACAGCGCCGCCCTCGGCGTGGCCCGCAAAGGTCTCTGGTACGACAGCGCACGCAACGACCTGTGGGCCGTGGCGCTGCGGTCGGCCGCCGCTGACCGCCAGGACGACACATTCCGGGAACTGCGATCCGATTACATCGCGAAAGTCCCAGAAGCGGAACGTAATTCAGAGGTGTTCGACCTCACGTAGATAGGGAGTCCCGATGTTTGAGATCACCGTGAAGCAATACCGAGACGACGATGACGACATCATCACTACCGCGTCCACCGACCCCGAAGCCGTGGAAGTTTCGGTGATGACCACCGGGCGAGTCATCGATGTCAATCTGCGGCCCGAAAGGGTCCGCCCATTGGGCGGGGAGGGGTTCGCGGAAGTGTTCGTTGCCTGCGCCCAGGCCGCGTACGGGAGTCGCTACGACTCGCTGCTTGCCGATCATCTGGTCGACTAACCCACAGCTGGCCACACATTTGCCGCACACTGGAAACCACGTAGGACCTCACGAAGGAGAAACCCCATGGCCACCACTTCCGCCGCCTCGGGCGCCCTCAATGTCAATCCAGCTGACCTGACCGCCGCGGCCGGAGGCTACGAGGAATTGGCGCAACGCGCGCAGATGATCTCGCCTCAGGCCGTCGATCTGGTTCAGAAGGTGATCGCCACCCACGGTCCGATGGGCTACTCGACGGCGATCGGCATCATCGCAGGGCTGCTCGCGAAAGTAGAGAAGGTCGAGGCTAAATCGGCAGATTTTGTGCTGTATGCGCAGCGGCTCACCGAGCACGGCGTCTCCTATCGCAGCGGTGACGGTGCGATGGCCGACGGCCTTTCCAGCATTCAGATTCCCTCGGTCTGACCAGCGCCGTACGTTTCACGGGGGAACCATCGCCATGCTCGACATCAACACCGACAGATTGCGTGCGGTAGCAGAATCAGTGCGCAATGCCGCAGCAATGCTCAACGTCGACCTTCCCAGCGCCGAGGTGCAGGCGTGCGGTGGCGATGAGACATCGCACGCCATCATGGGCAACCTCAACACCCGCCAACGGTGGCTGACAGATCAGCTGAAGGCTGGCCACGGACAATCCCTCAATGCCGCCGACGGTGTCGAGGGCACCGCAGTGTCCTACGAATCCGAAGACAGCGCGATCGCCGAGAAATTCGGCGGTGACGGATCGACGGCGCGAGCAGTGTCCAGTGAAGGATCAACCGCCGCCCCCGCGGTCTCGGCAGCCCCGGCGATGAATGCGATCCCGGACATCAGCGATCGCGACGGGGAATCTCTGGCGACGCAACTGGAAGCCGGCGCTGGGCCAGGTCCGGCGTCCATCGCGGCTGGCCGCTGGTTCACCGTGGCCGGCCAAGCCAACGCCGCGGCGCTGCACTACTCCGAAGCTCAAGGCCACTTGATGGCCAGTGGAGAATCCGGGGCGCATCATGGCCTGCTGACCAAACTGGTGAAGGCGCAGGCATGGTCGGAAACGATGTCCGCACACTCCCTGTCCCTGTCCGATAGCTATGCCACTGCGGCCAGCGCGCACACCGCCGTCCAGGAAACGGTGGGGACCTCGATAGGGTGGCGGACGCTCAAGACCGCCTATGACGAAGCGCAAGCCGAAAACAAGGCTACTTTCGGGGCTGCGCAGCCTCGCGTGGATGGCCTGGCCAACGCCTTGAACGTCAAGCAACAGACCGCCGAGAGCGGGATGAAAGGGTTGCAGACAACCGGAGAAGCGCTCAGTACGGTACCGGCAGGTGCGCCCGATCCGAACCTGGACCCGAACGGGAAGAGCAATCCGGCTGACGCGGGTGGCCCCGAGGACCCGATGCGCGACAAGAAGCACGACGATGCGAAAGAGCCAACCGGGGAAGGCTCATCTGGCCTGCTCGGCTCCGTCATGGGTGCGCTTGGTCCCGTTGCTCAAACCGCCAGCCAGGCCAACCCGCTCAAATCCGTTGGTCAAGCCGTGCAACAGGTCGGTCAACAAGTCGGCCAGCAGGTTGGTCAACTGAGCAAAGCCGCGCACCCGGGGGCTGCACCGTTGAAACCCGCGGCCCTGGGAGCCCCCCATGCCGGTATCGGCAAGGGAGGCAAAGGTATTGGAGGAGGAAGCGGCATCAAAGGTGGGGTGGGCATCAGTCCCTCGATGCGGCCGGCCGCTCTGAGCAGTCCGACCGCCACGCCCGCTAGCGCGCCCGCAGTCACCGCCAAGGCTGACTCCTTGCGCGGCGGAACCACCCCCAGCGCAACCGGCGGCATGGGCATGATGCCCATGGGTGCACGGCCCACCGGCGACAAATCGGCGGCAGTGACGTCCAAGTACCCCGAACAGCCCGCACCAGAAATCAAAGGCACGGGCCGGGCCGGGGTCGTCGGAAACACCACGCCGGCCACACCTGAGCCGGTCGTCAATCCCGAGGCAGCCGCCAAACGGCGCGATCGCATCGCGCAGCGCAAAAAGGACATCGCCGATTCCTCAGGGTCGTAGCGTCGGTTCGTGCCAGTTGGGTGTCCGAATTGTGTGTCACTCTGACGACATGAGCGCACCGCCATCGACACCGTTTGCCTATACCGTCTGCTCTGCGGCTGTGAGGTAACCCCACCATGGACATCCCCAACCATCCCCTCGTCGACGCCTCGATAGGTAAGGGCCGGGACTTCATCAGCCGCCTGGACCATTCCCAGCACGCCATCGAGACCACCAAGGTGGTAGCGGAGTGCCCCGACGGCGACAACACGATCGTGTTCGACGGTGCCGCCATGGTGGTCGAGGCCACCTTCACCGACGACGTGTTCGACCGCTACCCACGCGACGAGCTCGCCGACTTGCTGCTGGACATGTGCGATGACGGCTACGAAAAGGTGAAGCGTCGCTCAGATTCGGCTGTGGACTACGCAGAAGGACTACCGACGGAACTCCATGACTGACATCGACAGTGAGGCTCGCCGACTCTTCTCCACCAGCTGCGCCGCGCTAGGGGCTGAGGTGTTCGGCCGCCACCAGGTGGCCGACAACGCAGTCGCGCGCAACGGCTTTGCGCGGCTGGCGGCCGAACTTCCGGACCACTGCGACGCATGGCGTGGATTGATCGCCGCCGGCGTGAATGACCGAAACACTCTGGAGAGCGCCTACCGCACGATCGGTTCCTACGGCGAACTGATGTCGTTGAGCGAAGTGGACTCCGACGGCCTGGATTTCGACTTCGATACCGGCCTGTATGTGAATCTGCATGCAGCAGGGGTCGACGGACTGCGCATGGCTGTGGCGGCCGCGAGGGCCGCGGACAAGGACTTCCAGGGCGCCCGGGATCTCGTTGATGACCGGATGCTGGATGCGTATCCGCTGGCTGCGGGCTGGATTCTGGCCGTGATCTACTTTCGCGCGCTGCGCTGGCCCGATGTGCGCCGAGTCCTGGCACCATTGACCACGCTGTCACACTCGGATCAGCCTCTACGCCAGGCTGTCGAGGTCGCCTACTGGACAGCAGGCGCACATCTGGGCATGTGGGATGACGCGCTGATCCACCTGGAATCCCAGGGCAATGGACCTCTCAACTTCGCAAGCGCTGACGCGTTGATGACCGCGGGTCTGTGTGCGCGGCTGCTCAGTGAAACTGATGACCCCGAGATGCGCGCTGAGCGGCTTCGCCACGCCAACCGGCTCTTGAACAGCGCATACTCTGTGCCCGGGATCAACGAGGCGATGCGATCACGTATCAACGACGCTATTCGTGATCCTGACTTCGGGATCTTCACTACCACGGCGGCGCGTATCGACGCGCGCACTGACTACTGGGACGCGGCCACCGAACCCGATGAGCGTGAACATTTCCGGGCATTGGGAGCCGATCGGCGTGCCGAACTGAAGACCGAAGCGTTAGCTGAACTGGACGAGTTCGTCGGAATGACAGAAGTCAAGGCCGAACTCATGCGTCTGAGCTCGACGGCCCGGGCCGCTCGTCGCCGTGAGGAATTGGGTCTCAAGGTGCGCCGTAAACCCTTGCATACAGGCATCAAAGGCCCGCCTGGGGTTGGCAAGAGCACGATCGCGCGTGTTGCTGGCAAGCTGCTGTGTGCAGCGGAGGTCCTGCCCGGTGACGCTTTCATCGAGGTGACCCGAGCCGACCTGGTCGACGACAAGATCGGTGGGACTGAAGTCAAGACCCGCAGAGTGCTGAATCAGGTTCTCGCCAAAGGTGGTGGCGTCCTGTTCATCGATGAGGCATACACGCTGACCAACTCCGGATCCAAGAATGACTTTGGTCCCAAGGCGGTCGAGGAATTGCTGACCGCGATGATCGACTACCAGGACAAGCTCATGGTGATCGTGGCCGGCTACGTGAGAGAGATCGACGAGTTCTACGGGTCCAACCCGGGGATCTTCTCCCGGATCGGGCGTGAATTCGTTCTGCCCTCCTACAGTTTGGACCAAATGGTGGAGATCGCCGAACGCGCGGCGGCCAAGGGCGACAGTGTGATTGCTGATGTCAGACCTCTACGCGAGGTGTTCACCACGCTGGCGCACGCACAGGCATACGACAAGAACGATGTGATGCGGCCGGCCCTCGATGTTGCCGGCAATGGGCGCTTCGCCCACAACTTGATCGGATTCGCCGAGGAGGAACGCGAATACCGGCTCGACATGGCAGGTCGACTCGAGGAAGCCACCCGCGAGGAGATGCAGACCTTGACCGTCGAGGATCTCCAGTCGGCCATTACCCGCCAGCTCGCCAGGATCGACCTGGTGCCCGTGGCCGGCAGTGACATCGAGGAGGTGCGCTGATGACGATGCCCACCATGCCGCCGACGCGGCGCGGCTTCAAATCAAAGAGCCCGATTGAGGCGCGGAACCGGCCATGGGGTGTGGTCACCAAACACCAGGTCAGTGGTTGGCGATTCCTCTTGCGGCGGATCAGCAATGGTGTCGCGCTGCGTGATACCCGAATGCTGGCCGATCCCCTGCGCCGACAGGGACGGGCGCTGGCAGTGGGCGGCGTGTTTGGTGTGGTGGTGCTGTGCGGTGGAGCATTTCTCCTGCACATGTGGAGACCCGCCGGACTCACCGGCAATCACCCGATCCTGGCGGAGCGGTCGACCAACGCGCTCTACGTGATGATCAACGAGCAGCTGCATCCCGTATTGAACTTGTCCAGCGCACGGCTGATCGTCGGGAAACCCGAGGAACCGACAGTGGTCAAAGCCGGTGAAATCGACAAGTTTCCGCTCGGCAATAGCGTGGGTATCGAAGGCGCACCCGCCCGGATGGTGCAAAGCCCGGTCCGCGATGCCAAGTGGATGGTCTGCGACGCTGCTGGCGGGCCCGACGCGGGCACCACAGTTATTGCCGGCGCCGACCCCGTCGGCGGGCCCGGGCACGCCTCGGTGATGTCGGAGGACGCGGCAATCCTGGCCAGTGCCGACGGTGGAGAAACCACGTGGCTGATCTGGGGTGGCAAGCGCAGCGAAATCGATATGAATACCCCCGCGGTGACCGCGGCGGTCGGGATCAACGCCGATACCCCCGGCCCACGGCCGATCAACCGTCAACTGCTCAATTTGATTCCTCCGACGCGGCCGCTGGTGGTGCCGTTCGTTGCCAACGCCGGCGATCCTCCGCGGTTCATCTGGCCTGCGCCAGGTCCTGTCCCGGTCATCGGGTCGGTAGTGGTCGATCACGAAAACAACCAGTCGCGCTACTACGCGGTCACAGCTGAAGGGCTGCAACCGATTACCCCTGTTGTTGCAGCGATGCTGCGGGCCAGTAACGCTCACGGATTGGTGGATCCGCCGGTCCTGACTCCCGATCAGGTTGCCAAAGCGCCGACGGCTCGCCCTATCGCGGTGGACGGCTATCCGTCAACCGCGCTGAAGGTGATCGATCCGAACACCGACCCTGTGGCCTGCGGGCAGTGGGCCAAACTCGACGGAGCGCCGACATCGAGTCTGAGGTTGCTGTCGGGGCAGAGCTTGCCGGTGGCCGATGATGCCCAACCTCTGTCGCTGACGCATCCGGGTCCGATGACGGCTTCCCGGGTGATCATGCCCAAGGGATCGGGGTTCTTCGTTCAGGTGACCGGTCAGCAGCCTGAGTCGACCACCAAAGAAGCGCTGTTCTGGCTGTCAGACCTCGGCGAACGGTTCGGATTGGAATCGGGCCCCAACGAGACAACGGCGCCATCGGCGGCGTTGGGAATGACTGCCGGCCCGCTGCCCGTGCCTTGGTCGGTGCTGAGCTTGTTTTCAGCCGGCCCCACCCTGTCCAAATCCGACGCGCTCGTTTCCCACTAGAAAGTCGAGCTACCAGTGATGAGTGCCAACACATCGGAGAACCCCCGAAGCGATGTCGAGGAGTTGAGCAGCTGATGCGCAAGCGATGGGAACAGCGGCGCCGCATCGACGTGCCCGACGCTATCAAGAAGGTCTTCAAGTTCGATCCGCCGCCGGAACTGCCGCGGGCGATCGAGCGCAACTGGATCCAAAAGGCTCTCCCTTACATCATCGGGGTGGCTGTGGTGGGCATCGTGGTCCTGATGTTTGCCACCGGCTTCCGCCAGCTCAACCCGATGTACATGGTGATGATGCTGGTAATGGCCACCGCCGCGGTCGGATCAGTGGGTGCCGCCGGCGGTGGGCCGGCGCAAATGTCCACCAACGAAGTGGATTCCGAGCGCGGCGAGTACCTGAGGTATCTGTCGGAGAGCCGTGTGACGATCGGCGAATCCGCCGCGTCGCAGCTGGCTAATGCGGAGTGGTCTCACCCAGATCCGGGAGAACTCGATGCCTACGTCGGCTCGCGAAGGATGTGGGAACGCGGCGCTGCAGACAAGGACTACCTGAAGATTCGAATCGGGCGTGATGAGGTCAGACTCATCAGCACAGTGGGCGTTAAGAGTCATGAATCGCAGCTGGATCTAGAACCGGTCGCCAAAACTGCCCTCGAACACCTACGCCAAGTCCAGCAGTCCATTCCCCATTGCCCCAAGGCGGTGGATCTGGCTCAGTTCGGCCGGATAGCGGTCTATGGGGACCGTGACTTATTCGAAGGAGCTGTGCGGGCATGGGTGAGCCAGTACGTGACCTGGCACCCTCCCGTTAACACCGTGCTGGCGGTGGCCTCCCCCCGCCTGGAAGAGCTCTGGGGATGGACAAAATGGTTGCAGCACACTGAAAGTAACAAGGTCGATGGTATCGGTCCGGCCCGCTACCTGAGCCGCTCGCTGCGTGACCTGCACGCGAAGTTGGACACCGTGCTGGCCGGCCGGGAATCACTGCTTACCGTCTCGGGCGGCCGGGAGGTCGTCACCGGCGAAGCAACCAAGTCCACGAACCGCAAGCATCTGCTAGTCATCGTCGATGATCCAGGTGCAGAGGTGTCGGTGATGCGCAAACTGGAGGAACTCGACGGCGTCACGGTGGTCTCCTACCGCGACGGCGCTGGACCCGGCCGCGAACACGAATCGCACGATCGGGAACTGCTGCTGCGCCTGGACTCGACGACGAGCGGCGCTCATATGCGGGCATGGCGGAAATTCCGATGGGAGCTCACCCCGGAGGCTGACGGGGCCTGCGAGGAACCAGATCTTCTGACACTGCCGATTGCCGAGCATCTGGCCCGACAAATCTCAGGGCATGACGGCGGTATGTCAACCAGCCAAGACGTTGCCTCTGCAGCAGCACAGACACAGCTATCGCTGCTGAACATCGACAATGCTGCGGCGCTTGACATCAAGACGCTGTGGGCGCCGCGCCGGCACGAGGACTACCTGAGGGTTCCGCTGGGCTTGGCCCCTGACGGCGCTCCGGTGTGGATCGACTTCAAAGATGAGGCAGAAGGCGGCATGGGCCCCCACGGCCTGTGCATCGGGATGACCGGCGCCGGGAAATCCACCACCCTCATCGGTGCGCTTCTGTCGCTCATGCTGACGCACACGCCCGACGACGTTGTATTGCTCCTGAGCGACTTCAAAGGCGAGGCCGGCTTCGACACGTTGGCCGACTTCCCGCACGTGCTATCGGTGATTTCGAACCTGTCAGGCAAAACGTCGCTAGTCGACCGCTTCGGCGACATCTTGCGGGGGCTCATGGATCGCCGCGAGGCCACGTTCAAAGAGGCAGGCCGTCGGGTGCAGGGATCGGCGTTCGCGAGCCTGAGCGAGTACAACCAAGCCCGCGCCGAAGGCCATGATCTTCCCCCCATCCCCACCATCATGGTCGTCGTCGACGAATTCTCGCTGATGATCGACGAACGCGCCGAGATCGTTGAACCGCTCGACACGGTTGGCCGCAAAGGCCGCACGCTAGGGATGCACCTCTTGCTGGCCAGTCAGACCCTCGACATCGGCAAGATCAAATCCATCGACAAGAACATCCAGTACCGGATCGGGATGAAGGTGTCCAGCCCGTCGATTTCGCGGCAGATCATCGGCACCGAGGACGCCTACAACATCGAGGCGGGCCGAAATTTCAAAGGCACTGGATACCTTGTGCGAGCCCCCGGTGCCCAACCGGTCCGTTTCCGCGGATTCAACCCGCCCAAACGCTACGAACCCCCGCGGATCGTTGTTCACCGTCGCATCAAGCGCGCCGATAAGTACCAGGCAGTGTCGCGGACGGTCGTTAACGGTGCGCCTGTCGTCGTGAGTGGATTGAGCGGAGAACTCGCTGTCATCGAGAAGAACTACCCACCATCGCTGTGGACGTTGGAGAAGTACGACCTGCGGGTGCGCAGATTCACCGCCGAGCGGGTCGAACCCGAAGACGGGGATGAAATCGAAGAAACCGAGGTATCCGAGACGAAGATCGAGGGTGCGCCGCGGTCGTTGGCTCTCACCGTCGGCGCTCAACTGCTCAGCCATTGGGGAGAGCAGTCAGAGCAGCTGTGGTCGCCGCCGCTGGACGAGCCGATTTCGCTGGGCGCGGTGTTGTCTGAGTCCGCTGCCGGGCCTGACCGCTCGCGTTTCCCGTGGTGGCCGTTGGGCAAGATTGACCAGCCGCGACGACTTTCCCACGACCTGCTGACCTACTCCATCGAAGATGGCAGTGTGCTGATCCTCGGCGGTCAGCAGTCGGGCCTGTCGACGGCGTTGCAGACCTTCGTGTTGTCAGCGGCCTCCCGCTACTCCAGTCGCGACGTGGGGTTCTACGCGCTGGCCTACGGTGGCCCCCCACTGGCTAGTCTGCGGCAGCTCCCCCACGTCGGCGCGGTGGCCGGCGCGGACGATATTCCGCTCATCCAGCGGACGCTTCGCGATCTGGATGCGCTTGTCGTCCGGCGTCGCCGCCAGTTCAAAGAACTCGATATCAACTCCGATGCCGAGTACCGCAGATTGCGCGCCCAGGCGGATCAGCGGCTCGACGATGGCTACCCCACAGACATTTTCGTCATCGTCGATGGATGGGAAGAATTTCTCAAAGACAACAAAACGCCGATGGACAGCAAGAACCCGTTGCGCGACAACATCATCCGATTGGCCAACGCGGGTCATGGCGTCCATGTGGTGATCACTGCCCAAGACTCCGTTGGAGCTAGCGATGTGCAAGGAGCAACAAAAACGAGGTGGGAACTCAAGCTGCCCCCCATGACATATTCGTCGGTGAGGCCTTCGGTCGAAGATGGCATGCGCCGTCCCCAAGACAAGATCCCCGCCGGACAACCCGGGCGAGGCATCACTGCGAGCGGAGACAGCCAGGGCGACACGATCCGATTCGCTGTGGGGACCATGGACGCGGAGGTCAGCGTCGAGGATCTCGATCTGAAAGTGCGTGAGGTCGTCGCAGCAATCGCGGCTGCCCACAACGGGGATCCAGTCCCGCGTCCGGAGCTGCTGCCGGCAGTCGTTGCCCCCGAGGCAATCGGTCAGGAGCGGCTCGGTGGCGAACAGATCGCGATTGGTCTGCGCGATACCGGTCAACCGTTAGTGGTGGATTTCGACAGGCATCCGCTGCTGGCAATCTACGGTGACGCCAAGCGAGGCAAGAAGACAACGCTTCGGCATCTGATCGAGGTGCTCGCTGATCGTCGCGAAACTCCCGAGCAGATCAACGTCATGGTCTTCGACTACAAGGAAGCAATGCGCGATGCTCTGCCGCACCTGGTCGAGGGGAAGGACTTCTATACCAGCGACCCTGCAGCGATGGCGATCGCCATCTTGCAACTGAACGCGGTTCTGGCCCAGCGCAGGGCACCGAAAGGTCTCACATGGTCCGAGCTGGAGTCGTGGAAGTTTCAGGGGGCACCGATTTACTTGCTCATCCCTGATCTGGATGTTGTCCCTGACCATGTCGACGTGCCCACTGAAGATCTTGTCGCGGTCGGTGCCATACCGGCTGAAGGCGCTGGCGGCGTGCCCCACCCCCCGGTCATGCAGCTGCCGGTACTGGCTCCGCTCATTCAGCACATGGCCAAGGCTCGTGAGATCGGGCTGCGGGTGATCATGACCAATAAGGCGGCGCTGTCCATCGGCGTTGAGATGAAGGAACGCACGGTCGCCGGGCAGATGGGTGCGCAGCCCTCACACCGGATCCTGATGGGGTCGCGCAACACCCAAGACAAGATCGGCGGCCGCAAGTTCGAGAACCTGCAACCCGGTCGGGGGTACGTCTTGCCGCCGCCGGATGCACCGGACAACGAGGGCGTGGTGCAGTTGGCAGTTCCGCACAACCATGTGTTACGACCATGTTAAAAGACCACGGCAGCGCTGTAAGAAGTTGTAATACGCGTGCTGCAATTGCTGGCAATCGAGGGTTTGCTGACGGTAGTTTGTGCTCAGCACTGAAATGGGGAAAGGGGATTGTTTCCCATGTTGGATGTCACTCCTGAAGCACTGGTAGCAGCCGAGGCCCAGGTCACGGCCATCACGGCGCGCATGGTGGCGGCCAATGCCGCCCACGCCGTCGCCTGCGCCATGATCTTGCCGCCGGGATCGGATGCTCCGTCGGTCCGGACAGCGCTGTGTCTGCAAGGCGGGGCAGGCGCGCACCAGGTGTCGGCGGCGATGGGCAACGAAGAGCTGGGTCGGTCTGCAATCGGTATCGGCGAGAGCAGCGCCAGCTACGCGGTAGGCGACACGCAGTTGGCGACGGCATTCGGAGCTGTCGCCGTCTGATCGGCAACGACGGAGTCTTGCATCCATGATCCCGCTGCCACCGATCTACATTGCTGCACCGCCGGAGGTCCACTCCACGCTGCTGAATTTCGGCGGCACTCCGGCGGGTATCGCCTTGGCGGGCACGTCCTGGGCTGATCTTGCCGCCCAGTATCAAGGCGCCGCGGCCGAGCTGGCTTCCACGATCGGCACAATCCAGGCCAGCTACAGGGGGCCGTCAGCTGAACAGTTCGTTGCCGCCCACCAGCCGTATCTGGGGTGGCTCGAACTTGCCGCGGTCAAAGCGGTCCTGGCCGCCGAGGCGCACGGTGACGTGGTGGCTTCCTACGAATCGGCGGTTGCGGCGATGCCGACACTGGGCGAGCTGGTCACCAATCACGTCGTCCACGGCGTTCTGGTCGGCACAAACTTCTTCGGTTGCAACACGGTTCCCATCGGTGTCAATGAGGGTGACTACACCCGGATGTGGATCCAGGCCGCAAATGTCATGACCGGCTGGGACAGTGCATCGGCACTCTCAGTGGACCTGATTCCACCGACGACAACGTCACCGGTGCTACTCGTCCCGGGAGTGGGTGAGTCGGGTAACGCGGCAGCCACCGCCGCTGGATTCACCACCGTTGCCGAGGGGCAAGGCGCCGGACTGATGCTCGATACCGCCGACATGCTGAGCACCAAACTGGCTGCCGGCAAGATCGCCAGCAGTCCGGCGACGGCAGCCGACGGTATTCCTGGTTCAGCGCACGAGGAACAGGCCAGCGGACACAAGGACGAGCTGGCCCAACAACTCAAGCCTGAGAGCATGGGCAGTTCCCTGTTGAGCAGCGCGACTTCAGTTGGCCCGCAGGCTGCCCAAGCGGCGACCTCGGTGACTCAGGGCGCGGGGCCCCAACAGCTGGTATCCACCGCGCCGCAACTGCTCGGCTCTGCTCCGCAGGCGTTGGGCCAGCTGCTCACCAATTTCTCCGGGGAAGGCCTCGCCCAGAATGGGTCGAACGCCATGCCAGTGGGGTTTGCCGGAACCGGGGCGATCCGTGGGGCCAACCCCGCGGGACTGACGAGTTTGGCCGGCGGAGCGTTCGGGAGCAGTACAGGACGTCCGATGATGCCGTCGACATGGGGTGCGTCGCCTACCACGGCCACCGAAAACCTGGGGTCCACACGCACACTCGCCCCGGTCGGGGCAACGCTGCCGGGCGGGGCGGCAACATCGAGTGGATCTGGTGCCGGTGGCGCAATGATGGGTGCCGGTGCCCGCAACCAGCGGTCGGGCCGGTCCCGGCAGGTCACCACCTACGACAGCGACAGCGCTATCGACGAAGACGAGGACGCCGAGATGAGGGGGCGTTCGCCATGATCCATTAGCACCACTGCTGACGCGTATCTGATTTTCATCACAAGCCAACTGCAACAACATATTTCTGCGAGAAAGGATTCGAATCGTGGCTAGTTTTCTCGATACGAACGCCGCGCAACTGGTGAGCTCTTCGTCCGGAATGGGCGATGCATCCGCAAATATGCGTGGCACGATCGCCCAGGCCGAAGCCAACGCTCAAGCCGCCATGGGGTTCCACATGGGCGAGTCTTCAGCGGCTTTCCAGGCCGCCCATGCCCGCTTCGTCGAAGCGGCCGGCAAGACCAACATGCTGCTGGATGTGGCCGCGGCCCAGGTGCACGAAGGAGCCACCTCCTACGTCACCGGCGATTCTGAGATGGCCGACGGCGTGTCCAGCGCGTCCGGCATCATCCCGACCTAACCCGGGACACCGACCAGCATCAGGAGGACAGACGTATGAGCCAGATCATGTTCAACTACCCGGCGATGATGGGGCATGCCGAAGGCATGCACGGCGGTGCCGCCCAGCTCGCTACGGCCGCAGCAGCGGTGTCGGCCGAGCAGTCGGCGCTGCAAGCCGGCTGGCAAGGCGACACCGGCACGACCTATCAGGCGTGGCAGACCCAGTGGAACTCCACCACCGAAGAGCTGATCAACGCCTACCGGGCAATGAGCGACGCCTATCAGCAAGGCACCGGTCAAATGCTGGCCCGCGACGCCGCAGAAGGCGCCAAGTGGGCCTAGATGCTCTAGCCTGACCGAAAACGTGTGGGCGGCACCTGATTACAGGTGCCGCCCACACGGCGTTGATGCCCCATGGTTCAGACGCGGACGTTGAGCCACACACCTCGCGCCTGCTGTTCGATGTCACGCAACTGCGCAGGCCCGGGTTCACGCTGCGTGCGAGTCCGAAACGCCTCCAGCAGGCGGCCCAGCCGCATAGGAGCACTCTCACGCAACTGCGGGGTGATCACGTGGAACCATTCCGGATCGTTGGGAACTTGGGTGATCACAACGGCGGTGGAGGGCGGCGGGCCAGACTGAGGGGTGCGCAGGGTCACCAAGATGGCACCGCCGCTGGGCGGTTCGACGCTGCCATCAGCCACCACGATGGCTCCGTCGGGCGGGGCGGGCAGTTCGGCGCCGGGCTGGCCGACGGCGATACCGATCTGTTGGGGCGCGGCGTAGTTGGCCAGCCGCTCCCACTGCGCGGGCCGGTTGGTGTAGACAGCCACCGGCAGCCCTGAAAGAGCCAGTCGGCCAACAATGCGCAGGTGGAACTGAGTAGTTCCGGTCACCGTGATACGTACCGATTCAGCTGATGCCAGGGCCAGATAATTCGGGCGGCGCTGTGGATCGGATCCCAACGGTATGCCTGACTCGGTGGTGCGCCACGGGACCGTGTCGAGCCCGACATCAGACAGCGGTGCGGTGGGCAGGTCCAGGTTTGGATGTCCGCCCACAGACAGGGCATCCGCGGCTGTGTGGTGTAGGCCGTGGAACCCGGTCAGCCCAGGCAAGAGGTGACGGCCCGGGCGAGCGGCCGTCAGGACTCCGACTGCAGCGCTGACTGCTGCACCCTGAGAGCCCCGTGAACGGACGGACAGGCTGACCCAGGTGGTCTTGGCAGTGACCATCGGGAGCGCGTCAAGAACGGACTTGAGCGACTCTGGATCGATCGCGTAGACGGCGCGGAAACCATCGGCGTACTCCGCCCCGGTCCAGCACTCGCGGCGCAAGTGTCCACCGGCGGTGACGAATCGCGGCAGCTGCGCAGGATCGTCGCACAGCGTTGCCTTCCACCCCTGCTCACGAAGCTCGGAGGAAAATCGGCGGGCCGTGACGTCGGCGAGCTCAGCGATCGACGTCCGAGCCTGCAGCGCCGCG
Organism: Mycobacterium sp. DBP42; assembly: GCF_005924235.1. Taxonomy (NCBI): domain Bacteria; kingdom Bacillati; phylum Actinomycetota; class Actinomycetes; order Mycobacteriales; family Mycobacteriaceae; genus Mycobacterium; species Mycobacterium sp. DBP42. Next base: position 30,345 of record NZ_VCMY01000030.1, on the reverse strand, counting down.
TCCTCGTGGTCGTCGAAGCCACGGCGACCACGGCGGCCAGCGGCGATCGCGGCCACATTGCTTGGTGCGCTGAGAGTCATCGTCAACCAGGTGTCGCGGCGCTGAGGGGTCTGTGGGGTCAGCAGGGGCGCGACATCATTACGCAAACTCGAGTTCGGCGGAGTTCGGGTTACCGCACAGACCGTGAGGTCATCGACACGGATGGAATACCGATCCAGCCACGCAGTGATGAACGCCCACGGCAACTGGTCGCCGTTGGTCGCGGCGGTGGTCAAAGAGTGAGGTTGAGGGCTCAAATGGACCACGATGGTGGCCGTCTCGGAGGGAGACCCTGACGCCACATCGGGCATTGAATGACGTTGCGGTTCCGGCGGCCGGCCAGTGCCGGCTACAGGCCGGCGAGCCCGTCGAGTGCGCAGCGCCATCGGTACCCAGCGAGTGACAATGGTGGACAGGTGCTGTCCGTGCCAGCTACCGACAAACGCCACGACGATGGCCACGGCAACGAGCAGATGCCACCACTGCGGATGGCTGTGCCGTGGAATCAGGACCGCCCACGCCAGCAGCAGTGTGCTGGCCATCAACGACATCCGCAGCCAGCCTGGGCGGGCAGGAGAAATGCGTGGCGGGGAATCAAGAGTTGTCGTCACGGCGCATTCCAATCAGAGTGACTGCGGTGACCGCAGCCGCGATAGCCAGAATTCCGACGCCGAAGGCCACAAAACGGGGCCAACGATTGTCCGGTGGCGCCGGCGCGGGCGGGGCTACGTGCACCACCGGCGCATTCGACGGTTTGACCTCACTGTCGGGGATATCCCAAGTCAAGGCCGCAACAGGGTCGATGACGCCAGCGCCGACCAGGTTGGACGGGGATCGGGCAGCGTTATGGGCTGAAGCGACGAGCCTGTTGATCACCTGGTGGGCCGACAAGTTCGGGTATTTCGACCGGATCAAGGCCGCGACACCCGACACGTAGGCCGCTGCGAACGAGGTTCCGTTGATGGGCACCATGGGCTGCTGCTGGGACGGCTGCCCATTGACCAAGCCTGAATTCGGACCGTTGCCCAGTGAGGTGATCTGCTCCCCCGGCGCGGCGATCCCTACCCACGGGCCGGCCATAGTGAAACCAGACGGCTGCCCAGAAGGGTCTAAGCTGCCCACCGACAGCACGTAGGGCTGCCAGTAGCTGGGTGTGGAAATCACGGTTGCCCCAGCCCAATTGCGTGAGTCATCAGGATTTTTCGGGTCCGACAACGGGTTGCTCTCACACATACCCTCACGGTTGTTGCCGGCCGCAGCCACAACCACAATGTCTTTGTCCAGCGCGGCGTAGCGCACCGCGGCGCCCAACGGTGCCTGGTCGACGTTCTTGTAGGTCGCGAAGCAATCGACAATGGACAGGTTGATCACCTTGACTCCAGGCATATCGGCGGCCAGGCGCACAGCGCGCGCAGCAGTCAGGATGTCGCCGGCTGTCTTGATCAACGTCGGATCATCCCCAGAAGGGACTTTGGGGGCCCATTGGGCCGAGGTCTGCCGGATGGAGATTAGATCGGCCTCCGGTGCAACTCCGGCGAAACCATCAGGACCCGGTGCGGCGCCGATAATTCCGGCGACCACGGTGCCGTGGCCGTCGCAGTCGGTGAGTCCATTGGCAGGCGGGTCAATGAAATCCCCACCCCCGGTGAGATGAGGTAGCCGGGGCTGCGGGGTTACCCCGGAATCGATGATCGCGACGGTGACGTTCGCGCCGCGGGATGCCTTCCACGCCTCGGCAAGATTGAGCATGGCCTGGCTGGGCGGAACGGCGGCCGGGTCGAAACCGGGCAAGACACCGTTGAATGAGCACGGACTGTTCTGCCGCATGCCTTCGGGCTCGTTGGGTCCGGGTGGGCCGGCCGGCGGCAGAGCCGCAGGATCAACGACAGGTTGCGGTGCGGCGCTGGCGATCGGTGGAGGGCTGCACAGGCACAGGAATACCCCGACGCAGAGCAGGGCGCTGATCCGGCGAATCATATGCTCCCCCAGTTCCGCAGCATGCTGACGATTCCGGTGAGCCAAAGCACCGCCGGCAAAATGGTGAATAGCAAGAAATTTTCGAGCAGATCGAGATAGCGACGCTGAGGGATCGTCCCGTCCTTGCCGCCGATGGTGGCAGCTGCGATCAGAAGAATCGTCAAGGCTATGAGCACCCCAGCGGCCCCCATTCCCGCCCCGCGATAGCCGGTTGCCGTGAAGGACACAGCCAGAGCCACCGTGGTCACCAGCGGTGCGGCCACAAACCACAGTGCCGCCGTGGCCGAGTCCCAGATCCTGGCCTTGAGGAGGTTGACGATCGCGGTGACAGTGACCAGCCACCACGCTGCCAGCGTGTCGATGAAGCTGATCGTCGCCGGTTGGTCGGGGAGCCAGAGCACTAGCACTGACCCGACCGCAGCCAGAATGACCGACGCAGCGACGTATCCGTTCTGGTATGCGTGACTGACCGCGACCTTGCGGGGCAGCGCTTCGAGCGCCGAGCGAGAAGGGCGCTCAGGTGTGCGCTCCCCCGGTGCGGGCACGTTGGGTAGCGGATAGCGCGCGGAAATCGCTGCGGCGATCGGAGCCCTATGCGCGACGTAGAGCGACAGTGCGATGACGCCGCTGCCCAGGGCCACATACGGCAAGTGGATTAGCCCGCGCAGGGCCGCCGCGAGGAGCACGATAGCGCTGACCACGATGATCGTGGTGTGTACCGCCACCCACTGGCTGGTTGTCACGACGATCAGAACCGACCACGCCAAGACGAGCGAAGTCGCCAAGAACACTGCTGGTGTAGCGCCGGAGTCGGGCCAGGCTGCGCTGATCGCCGTCGCTGAGGCCAGTCCGAGCGGCAGCGACGTGAGTACCCCGAGGCGCCCAGCGATCGCGGTCTTGCCCTGCCGCGTGCTGATGGCGGTGGCGGTGGCGAACACCAGAGCAACAGCGGCCAGGATGGCCACTGGCCACCACAGCTGTTCCCGATGCCAGTCGTAGGCAGCGAGGCCGGCGATGAATACCCCCACCGCTATGAACGTCACCTGGGCGGCAGTGGCCAGCATCCGACGTTGAAACTTGCTGAACTGTGCGGCCGAATGGATGGCCGCGGCATCAGCGATATCCTCGACCACTGGAGGGGCCGCCGGCCCCGGAGGCAGCATGCGCAACCGCAGTGAATTGCCCTCGACGACCCCCAGGGATTCCAAGGTGGCGTCTGGACTGAACGGGGTTCCCACGATGGGGCCGAGAGAGTACGGCCGGATCGGCCGGCCATCGGCAGGCTCCGTGTCGGTGGTCGCGAGCTCGGCGTCTTCGTCGTCGGTTTGGCCCGAATCGAGCTCGGCGCGAATTTGCGGAATGAGCTGGCGGATGGGAAGACGGGCCGGCAACGCGAGGTCGGCGGCAGCGTCGTCACCGACAATGTAGACGCGTATAAGCCCTGTTACGGTCACAGGATCCACGATCAGAAACTCCCCGGGTTGTGGCTGCCATGGGAGGCATGCCGTAGCGGATAGTGATCGGCGATGTACCCGGCCACCTCCAGGAAGGCTTCGGAGGTGGCCTTCTTGAGAGAAGCGAATTCGATCGCTGCACCTTCGGCCAAATGCGGGTCGAAAGGCACGTTGACCACCTGAGTGCCACGCTCACGGAAGTATCTGCCGTACACGTCCAGGTCTACCAACGGAGACCCCGGGTAAGGCGCATTGAGCACCACCACCGTGCGGGTAAGCAACTGGCCGAAACCATGAGCCTGCAACCACGCCAACGTGTTTCGGGCACCGCGGACACCGGTCATGTTCTGTGCGGCAACGATGACCAGCCCCCCAACATCGGAAGCGACGGTACTGAACAGCGGCGTGGTCACCGAGGTCCCGCAGTCACACAGAATTACGTTGTAATGGCGCTCCAAGATGCGCATCGCGGCTTGGTAGTCCTTACCGCTGAGCACATAATCCGAGTTTGGATCATTCTGCGAAGACAGCGCTTCGAGACGATCAACATTCTGTACGGTGTGAGCGCGCACATCGGCGTAGCTCTGGATGTTCACCCGTTGCGCGAGATACTGAATGTTGGCGGTCGGCCCGCCGGCATCGTGAAAGCGATCGGAGAGGTCACCGAGGTCAGCGTCAAGGTCGGTCGCAATCACACGGTCACCGCGAGTTCTTGCGATCGCTGACCCCACACCGACAGTGGTTGTGGTCTTGCCGACACCGCCTTTCACGCTCAGGACCGCGATCTTATGCACGCCGCCAAGCGGACTGCGGATCTTCTCCAAACGTTGGGCGGCTGACTCTTCCTTGGGGCCAGGGCCAGGCTTGACCAATCCCCCACTCATCAACCTGACTGTTTTGCGCCAGCCCTTCTGTGCGACGTGCTTAGCCGGCGGCTCGATCGTGTCTTGGCGTATGTCGCCGAACGCCGCATCGGGCCCGAACAGTGATTGATCGTTGCCAGTGGGTCCGGTCGGCTGAGGGGCTGGCTGAGAAGGGGTAGGAGCCGCCCGCCAGGTTGGGAAGACGGTGGTCTCCTCGTGCGGATCATAGACAGGTTGGGCTCGTTGCTGATCGATGTACTGAGACGATTCGACCGGCGGCGGAAACGAAGACTGCGGATCCGGTTGGCCTTGACGCGGCGGCAGAGGGGGCCGATATGGCGACCGCTCCGATTCCGGTGAAAACCCCTGGGGGCCGCTGTTGGGCAGCGGCGGAGGTTGATAGCCCTGTTGCGGCGGTCCGGTGCGGCGCTGCTGGTCGCCGGACGTCGCAGAAGGCTGGCGCTCCCCCGGCCTGGCCGTATCCGAAGGCCCGGCGTGTGGGGGTGTAGCGGAGCTTGCCTCATCGACAACCACGCGCTGCGGACCGGTGTTGTCGAGGTCATCGGATACCGGAGGCTCCATATACGGGAGGCCTTCCTCATGGTTGTCAGGGCCGTTGGGGCCCCCAGGCGTCGGGAAATGCCCTGCGCCCGGCTGCTCGTTGCGGTGACGGCCAAAGTCATCTGGATAGGTCATAGTTGCTTACCTGTGCTTTCCGGTTAGGTGGCGAAGGAGTCGTCGGGAAACCAGCCCCCTGACGGCAAACGAGCTGTGAGATCACGCAAAGCGACGGCGATCGCAAACGGATCGGCAGGCGCGAACACCGATTCGCCACCTGAACGAGGCTCCCCCGCCGGTGGGGATACAAGGATGCTTCCCACCGCTGTGGTGTAGATGTTGACTGACACATCGGTTTGATGACGAGAACCGTTGATGCCTTCGTGCGCGGTGATCTCCACGTATTGGCGGTCGCCTTGCAGAACCAGATCCATGATCTGCGCGTCCGACTCAGGAACATCCATCTCGGTCAGCAGCGCCACTACATCGGCACCCTTAGCCGCCTGCTTATCAAGTGCCACACCGGCATCCATCGACAGGGTGAACTCGTTGAAGTCGGCTGGCTGGGATTCAGGCAGGCCGGCGGTGAGGATCGGGACCAGGGCCTCGGTGTAGTCAACCTGCATCGGAGTGAGGGTGATCATCTGCGCGTAGCGCAACGCAACCACAGCCTCGTGACGGTTGGCGCCGCGGGCCAAAACTCCGCGGCCGATACGTTCAGAATCCAAAATCGTGAGCCACTCCAGCCACTGCTCGGCGCGACACACGGTGCGCACCGCTGCCGCGACGGCAGGATGAACACGACCATGCTCATCCATTACGGCTGCGCGGCTGCCAGCTGCTGGAGTGCTCAACTCGTCGCGCATGCGGCTATTGAACTGATCAGCGTCGGCCGGGTCGTAATAGGGCGCGGTAATGGCGAGCTTCCACGGGAAGGCGCCCGCCTGAAGATGTTCGGCTAGGAACCAAGCCTGCTCAGCGGTGATCTCGACAGCGTCGGAGTAGTTACTGGACATGGTCAAACCTACTGCTAGTGCTCATCATTGGACTGTGATGCCTCGTCCTCGTCGGGGTCGTCGAGCCCGCCCTCAGAAGGAGTGCGAGCTTTCTCCAGTTCCTCCAGCATCGGATCGAGTGAACGCTCGATGATGAGCGACATCGGTGCCCCCCACCGCTGATGCTGCTTCTTGAGGCGTTTGAAGGTCCGGCCGCTGAGCCGGATGGTGGTAGGAACCGTGGGAGCCTCGTCGAGGCCCGCGGAAAGTTCCCTAACTAGGGCCTTCGCCGCGTCTTGAGCTGCTGATCCCATGACGTACGTCCTTCCATTGCAGGGGTTCCTACCCGTGCACCGGCAGTAGAGCACAGGATTCGGACACCGAGATGCACACCGCGTCTCTGCATTACATAGTGCATCGAGTCGATGCTGGGCTGTATGAAATGCCAGCAGCGCATGGTGTGTGAGCTCATTCTGTAAGTAGATGCGCAGAGGGCATAAAGATGTCAGGAAGTGAACACGTACAGCACGATGCCATAGGCGCATACATATGTATGCGCCTATGGCATCGGAACAGATGTCTTGCTCCATGAAGTGCTCGGACGGTGACGGCTAGCTTTTTTGGGCGTGAATTGGGGTCCGATCGGATGAATTTGAGCGCAACACACGGGTCGATGGCATATCGATGTCCGACTCCCCTGCCATGATGAGTGCGGGCCGGCCGCCGCTCCCCCCGGATGTTCGACTTTCCGCCCAGATCGAGTGCCGCGGATTGATCCACCCCGCTAAACGTCACGTGACAGAAGGTTCGACGTGTTGGTCGCCAGGACGATGCACACAGATTCTGACAGCGGGGGCATTCCTTCTTATGCACCGTGCATGAAACGGGGTCAGCCCCGTCGTCCGACCCGGCCATCATCCCGGCGGCTGCGGGCGGGGCCGAAGTGCACGCAATCGGGGCGTGGCACTTGCGCCAGGGCCAATGCTGAAATACATTAAATACAGTTATTACAGTAGAGAGGAGAACTCGTGCCGAAAGCAGTGCCCACCAAGACGGCTCGTCGTCCGTCGCTAGGAAAACCCGGCGGAAGCCGCAAGATCCCCAACCGGTACATGAACCTCGCCGGCGGCGACGATGTCCAGCCGCCGGCGGTGATTGGCGGCAGCGCCGCCGCGGAGGAGAGTGATTCCGCGGGCTTCGTCGGAGCCATTGCAGCCGGCGTGGAAGACGCCACCCGGGTCGTCCGGCTGGCGGTAGGGGAGATCGCCCCGCATCCTTTCAACGACCCGGAGCGGTCAGCTCCCCAGCCGGGTAATGAGAAGTGGGAAGAGCTTGTCAACGGTGTGCGGAAGAACGGCGTGTTACTGCCGACACTCGTTGTTCCTCGGTCGGAGTTCCTCGCAGCACGCCCCGCGATGGTCAACCAGATTCCGGCGGACGCAAGCTATGTCCTGATCTACGGCCATCGCCGGCGAGCCGCGGCGCTCGAAGCCGGTCGCGAGACGATTCCCGCCGTTGTCGATGCCTCGATTATGGTCGACGACGGCGACCTGGACGCCATGGCCGCCGAGAACCTCGGGCGTGAAGACCTCTCCAGCAGCGCCAAGGCCGCGCTCTTCGCGCGATACGCCGACATGGGTTTGAGGCAAGAACAGATCTCCGAAAGGCTGGGTGTCCACCAGTCGACCGTCTCCCGGTACCTGGCGAGGTATCTCATGGTTTCCGAGCTACTGGCGACGCTGGACAACCGCGACCCCAACTCGCCTCGTCTCAAGCAGACCGAGGCGAGCACCATCGTCGGTGCGCTGCCCTATGGCCCGATCCGCAGCTGGCAGACGAACCCGGAACCTGACGACGTACAGAACAGCGAGACGCGGCGCCAGGAGCAGCTCGCGGCATTAGAGCTCGTCCAGAAGCGAGGGATGACGGGTAGCGCCGCCGCGAAATGGGTCGTCACAGCACGCACGGCTCGCGCGCAGGCGGCCGAGTGGGGTGTCCCGATCGTCGATGATCCGAGGGAGGAGCTGGGGGAGCGGTTCTACGAATACCGCGTTCCCAGCTTCGACGAGCAACCTGGGCTGATCGCCGCACTGGATCCCGCCCTGGCGACTTTGGTGTTGTACCGGCGCCCGGATTCTGAGGTTGCACCTGACGCCTCAGTAGGGACTCACGTCGACCCAGCAGATCCGGCGGGCGACCTCGACGGTGAGCCAGAGCCAGGCGCAGACCCCAGTCAGTCAACCGACGGTGGGAACAGCGTCCCCGGGGAGAGTGCATCAGTAGCGCCGGGGCAGGGTAGTGATGAGGAGGATGAAGAAGCCGCGGTGGCCGCTGCCCAGCGGCGGTCCGAGATTGCGGCGGCTGCCGCTGCGCAGGCCCACCGTCGGCGCTCCTGCGCAGCGCTGATCAACGTCAACATGACGAACACGGATCTGACACGAATTCTTGTCGGGCAGTACCTCTCCGGAGTTGCGGCACGAGCTGGCACCTCAGCCGTGGCGGCGCTCCTGGACGACTGGGATTCCAGCGTTGATGGCAACAGCGACAAAGCCCGCGCAACCAAGGCCTGGCATATCGCCGTGGCTGCTGCCGAACTGCACACCACCGAGCTGAAAGACAAAGCCTGGGATGCCGCTGCCGTCGCCCACGTGCGACTGCTCGTGGATCGGGTCGGTTATCAGCCCACCTCCTGGGAGCAAACGCAACTCGATCTGGTGCCGTGATGCACCGTGCATTCGCCGGCAATGGCGATCTGGCACAACACCCCGTTATGCACGGTGCATGACGGGCGACGTCCCCTCCGTTTCATGCACCGTGCATAAAACGATCCCGAAATCTCGCACATCCCACTGACGAAGGAGCCCGAAGTGACCACCTACACGTTCGCCAATATGGCCGGAAGTGTCGGAAAGACCACGACAGTCGTGAACCTCTCCATCCCACTGGCCGCCGAAGGCCTGCGGGTCAGAGTCATTGACCTCGACCCGCAGGCGAACCTCAGCACCCTACTGGGCTATCCCGCCACGAACGGAATCACCAGCGCGGACGTCCTGCGTCAGAACGCGTCCATCGCGGAGGCTGAACGCCCGGCCCGGCTGCGGGCCTACATCAGTGACGAGACCGGCCAACCCGTCTACACCGGTGATCCTGACTACGAGATCGCCAATCTGACGATCGTGCCAGCCGCACGAAACACCCTCGACAAGGTGACAGTCGAGTTGACCGGCGCAGGTATTGGCGGCTTCACGCGGCTCTATGACGCGCTCACCGAGGCGGAACCTGTCGATGTCACCTTCATCGACTGCCCCGGAACGGGTAATGCGCTCGTGACCAATGCCTTGATCGCGACGTCGGTCGATGAAGACAAATCGGAGAGTTCCTGGGGCGTGATCAGCTGCATCAAACCGGCCGGCAAGGAGGCCGAGGGTCTTGAGACTCTCATGGCGGCAATCGCTGAGATCAAGAAAACGGTCCGGCTTGACATCCCTCTGCAAGCGATCGTGCCGTGCGCAGTGTCATCGCGCGCAATGATCCACAGCGAGCAGCTCAGCGAACTGCAGACGGTTTTCGGGGATAAGCTGACACCCAGCGTGCGTCACCGAACGATCGTCGATGAGGCATACACCAAGTACGTGCCGGTGCCGTTCGTCGGACACCGCGCCAAAGAGATCAATGAGGATTACGCCAAAGTGCTCCAGCGTTTGAAAGACCTCGGGCTATTCCGGGGTGCCGTGGTAGATGCCTAGTTCCGGTGATCCAACCGGGAAGTACTCCACGGCCAACATTCCCGTAGACCTCCACCGGCGGGCCCGCGCGGCGGTACGGATCGTGCGGCGCGCAACTGGGCGCCACTACACCATCGCGCAATTCTTCCGCGAGGCCATCACCAGGCAGCTGGAAGAAATCGCGCGCGAATACAACCAAGGGCGCGAGATCCTGCCCGACTGCGAACCGCTGGATGCTGGTCGGCCTGACGGACCCCACAACGCATAGAGAGCGTTACCGAACCGTTATCGACCGGGTGTCGTGAAACGGCGCTGCCAACCCTAATTGGAGGGCGGAAAGAAACTGGCGGCGTGTTTCAGGCCCAGGCGGCGGGGGCGGAAAGCGGGGCATCTCTATGGCTTCTCCATTGGCAGTCACGGTCGGGCATGCCCGTTCCGGACCAGTCAAGGTGGTCTTGACGGCGCAAAGGCCACACATGCGATGGGCGGGAGGCCACAGAACAGGCAAGACCACGCAGCTGCGATCGGCGGTCGTTCAGCTCGCCCAGCAGATACCCGCAACAGCGTGCCTGCGGCTTGTACTGTTCGCGGCTGACAGTGCTTCCATCCCTGAGCTGGACAACGTTGACGGGGTGGCGGTAGTGCCGATCGGGCATGCCACCTCTCACATGGTGGCCCGGATCCGTGACGAGATCGCGCAGCGCACATCATCGCCGGGAAAGGTGTGGCCGCCCTTGGTCATTGCTGTCGATGACATTGATCGCTTCACGGACAGACCCGGGAGCATCAGCGACCCGTGGCGTCGTGCAGGAGCGGTGCACACTCTCCTCAAAGATCTCGAAGGACACAGCGGCGAAATGCCGAGCGGAGTGCACCTTCTGCTCACATCACCACGACTCAGCGACTTCCATATGTTCACCTGGCCAGAATCGTGTCACACCCCCTACACCACCATCATCCTGCCGCTGGAAACCTGTGACGCAGCCACACACGCACCGCTGATGACGGCGCTGAGATACTGCGGTGAGCTGAACGAGAGCGATAAACAGCCCGATGGCACCGTCCGACGGCTGGCGTACCGGGTGGCCGGCGCCCGCGCCATACGGTTCACACTCACCCCAGAATCAGAACCTGTGCCACCCCAAGAAAACCTGGACCTTGTCGGTGGCAGCGACGTCCGCGTCCACGGGCATCCGGTCACTCGGGACGGGGCCATGGCGGCGGCCGCCGCGCGTGGGTGGCGGATCGCTGAGGATGCCTTCGGCAGCGCCGATAGATGTGTCCTCATATCCGAAGTGACGCACAGCTGTGTCGAGCTGCGATGGACTTGGCACCCAACCTCAATTGGGCGTCGGCTGATCGACTACGCGTGTGTGGGATCAACAACCGAGTCCGTGTACAGGTTCATGATCGACGGGGACGCACTCACGGCTCGGGAGCAAATGGCGTGGCTCCTCGGCGTTTTCACCTGCCTTGGCTATCCCTGGGGCCAGATCGAGGACAACGTAGCGGGGGAGCGGGAGAGCGGAGAAACGCCGTCAAGCGCGCGCAGACGACTGAGGATGAGGTGGCACGTCGGTGTCCGAAAGTGAAGTGATACTGACGCACATGGACCGCCCCGCAACATCGTCGGATCCGAACCCGACCGATGCATCAGTAGACAACGTCGATGCGCCGGCCTTCACCCAAGAGGCCGATACGCCGCTCAGCGCCGCAGTCATTCGTTACGCCTACGGGGTCCACGAACTCTGCCATGCGCTCCCGCAGAACGACGTCATCGACATCTCAGCACTTCCCGCTGATCTCGTGACCAAAGCTATCGCGCACGGGGATGATCTCCACAGCGCGGACATATCGGTGAATCTGAACTTGACCGACAAGCCAGGTGTCATAGGAGCGGTGGCCCGCGCGGCTGCGGCTCTGAGTCCCCTTAGAGCGCGCGCTGCTGCGATTCTGCTCAGCGCACTTGCCGGCCTGGAATGGGCGCTGGTGATCGCCAACGCCCCGACAGCAGTGGCTCTGGGGGCACCTGTCGCGCTGGGGGTCGCAGCTCTGGGAACCGCCGCGGCGGCGAAAAGGCCGTTGGGGCAGCGGACTATCTATACCGACACCGAAGTTCGACAGCTTAACGACGCCACCGTCATCTGGCCGATCATGAGCGAAGAACTCGAAGCGTACCCGAACAGCGTTGTGCTACGACGGGAATGGGAACAGCGTGTGGTACTTGGTGGCCCGTATGAACGGGTTGCGGAGTCGTCGGGTCGAGCTGCAGTGGTGTGGCGTGAACCCCGGCTTGTCGCCGTGGCCAACCTGATCGCACGGGACATCGAGGCCAGCCCGGCCTGGGCCAGTGAACTTTTCGATGTCCACCGTGTACGGATCGACCTGGACCAGACCCTATCCGACATCCAATTCCGCGCCTATCGGATTTGGAAGACCCACGCCAACCTGGTCCCACCACCGACTTCTAGACCAGATGATGTGATCACCCGACGCAACGATGAGATCACGCTCCACGCTGAAAAAGCCTGGGCCACATTGACCGAACTGGTCCGGCAACTCTACGAGTACAAACAACAGCTTGCGCCGATCGACAGCATGGTCCGCGAAATCGCTGCACTGCGCCTGAGCACTTCGCGGGTCACAGATGAAGCGGTCCGCCAGTTGATGGTTGACGCGGCTGGCAACACCGTCAAGGCCGGTGATGTCGCAGCTGCAACAGTCGAACTTAGTGAACTGAATGCCAATCTCACTGCGCGACTGGACTTTCTCCGGCAAGCACTCACCGAGCCCGTAAACATCCTGCCCATCACCGCACAGTCATCACAGCCCCGCAAAACCGTGGAGACTCAGAGGTGACCAGCACCGACAAGCCGTTCCCCGCCGACACAGACCTGATCTACGGCGTCAGCGATCACGACAGTAGCCACCACATTCTCACTCGCGCAGCAGCTGACGCAGGGATGAATGCCTCTGCTATCTGTGGCCACCCCACCACGGTCGCGTCAGCCTGGGGACCCTACAACACCGCAGCGCCACACCCCGGCCGATGCCACGAGTGTCGGTGGATCCTAGCGATCCAGCGTGACACCATCGCAGCTGAAATCGCCACGTACACCCCCGATCCGGTCGATTCGGCCGTCATCACAGCGATTCTCGGCAGCCCTCTCATCGGCGTCGACGTGCTGACCGCGATCGCGGACTCCTCTGTCAAGGTCCACCATGACAGAAACCTGAACCCGTCGCGGCTCTCTCAGCTCCTGTCCCATGCCAGTCGGCACCAGCCCACCGTGACGCTCTGCGAAGAATGCGTCGAGATCGGCATCGTCAACGCGCACGGGTTCGGCTCCATCTGTCCGGAACAGAGCGTGATCTGCCACAGCTGCACACCACACGCGGTTGAGGCATGGGCAGGGGAGAGGGAGGGAACGGTGCTGACGGAATGCACTGTGGCAGCACCCTGCTCGGTGCTTTCCACTCTGGCCAGACATTACGGCGTCGCGCTCGGGACGGCGTCGACCAGGTCCGCCAATACGCGATCCCAGCTGCTGCTGGAGAACAGGTAACCCTGCAAATGCCCTTTCAGCCTCTGACTATCGACACGGCCGACCTGACCCTGGACCGGCTCGACGACTTCGTGTGTCGGGCACGCGGCGCTGGGGCCATCGGAGACAACCCCGTCCTTATCGATGCCTTCGACAACAACGGCAATGTTCTTGATCCCCAGTCCATCACGATAGAGGTCGACTACTGATGCGGGTCCGTGGTGGTTCTGGGTTCTGGTCGGCAAGTTCAATAGCCGCTAATCCGATGGCGGACCTGCATGGGCTCGCTCCCGCCACCGTGGGCCGTTTCGTCACGATACAAAACGGATCATCCGTACCCCCCAAGTGCCAGGCACGGATCCCTGGAATGAACCAACCGGAGCAGCGGCAGCAGCAGCAAAACCGATGACGACGACTACCACCACCGCGGCAGCTGAGACGCCGCCCGCTCCGCCGAGCGGATCCCGCCTTCGGACAGTACTGGCGGTGTCCGCCATACCAACAGCGTGTGTAGTGATACCGACAGCCATTGTCCTTGCCGAGCTGAGCAGACCGCCCCGACGCGACGTCCCCGGCTGGCTTCACGTCACAGCTACCGACCTCACCCAGCTGACCTTCGAGATCCAGGCCGCACTGGTCGGAATGATTCTTGTGCTTGGCGCTCACGCGGTTCTTTTGGCCAAGCAGCACGCGATCGCTCACGCCGCGAAGGCCCTTTCCATCGGGGTGTACCTCGTCACTTGCACGCTGTTCCTTTCCCCTCCCATTCTCGCTGGTACACACAGCTTGCCGACCTTCGACGGGGATCCCATCCCCTACAGCACAGACTTCGACTACAACGCGTACTTGCCCGACCTTCTACCGGCCGTCGTCGCACCTGCGGTGTGGGCATTGGCCGCGGCCATTCCTCTCGGCCTCGCCCTGTCAACGGTGGATAGATTCTGCAGTCGTCGTCGGCAATCCGCGCAATCCGCGGGGACTCTATCGACTGGTCACCCCGTCCCCGCCCCACTCCAATGTCGAGCTACTACCGGCGACATCTCCGAGCCGTCATCGTGGCAAAGGATGAAGACGATGCGCAAGCAATACTTGCGTCTATGTCAAGTAACGCTTGCCAGAACGGGGCGCGGCGACTAGCATTGCTTGCGTGCGAAAGGCTCACGGGGACTAGGCATGACGGCCATCGACCCCACGCTGGCGTTGATTCAATCCGCGGCCGAGTTGGGCGCGGAGCTGTTCGCTCTCAAGATGGCCAACTCTTCTCTGGACGCCGCGATCGATGTGTGGACAAGGCGAGTCGCTCAACGCAAATACACACCGACTGAACGCTCGCGACTACTCAAGGCCGTGGAGCGGGGGACCGCGCGGGAAACCAAAGAGATCCAGCTGACCCGAGCCGCACTGTTGCGTGCGGTAGGACTAGAAGAGGGCCAGGCGGCGGCAGCCGCCGCGGCAGCGGGGGCCACCACCGCGGAGATCGGCGCTGTACTCGGGATCTCGCGCCAGGGTGCGAGTTTGAAAATTCGGTCCTACCGAGATCGCAGTGACGACGGGTCGCAACAAGGAGGGGCATCATGACCGCGAAGGCCTCCGTATCGCTCGATCGGCACGTCGTGATTCTGAACGCGGCAGGGACGTTCACGCCCAACGGATTCCGCCTCACTGGCCCGGTGACGTCTGTGGACAAGCTGGAAACGCTGATCACCTACGTCGTCGGCAAGACCCTGCTGCGACCATTGCCCGCCAGTAGTGGCGTCGACCCGGCCCCGTCGCGACTATGGTTCGTCGGTGACGGTGGCCGGCTGCTTGTCGGCGCGACCGACGAAGCATCAGCAGAGGACGTTGCGGCGCAAGTCGGTCCGACCTTGGCACCGCTAATCAGTCGGGGCTGGGAACTCAAAGGAGCCCCTGAGGGGCGGTTCGTTCTCACCGGCAGCGTCGCGCATCCTGAAGACGGTCCGCAACACGTCAGCGTGGAAGTCGTGGTCGAAGCCCGGCCGTGGATAGGTGGCGGCGCCATCATCGACGACCATGTCGAACTCGGCCGCCGGCTGACCGCGTGGCACGCTGCACTGGGAGTGCTGCCAGCCAGCAGCGCCCACGGCTCCGGAGCGGTACTCCTCGACACCATCCGGGCTACCCGGATCGCTCGTCCTGCCAAGAGCGACAGATCGGGGGACAAGAAGCCTCCGGCGGTGTTGACCGAGAACGGTGAGCTCATCTCCGGGGTGAACGCCGAGTTGCGGATCCAGCCAGCCTGGGCTGGCACACCGACCGTCGTCCAACAGCAGCAGCTCGATCACGCTGTTGACCTGGCGCTGTTGGAACAGAAATACCCCCACCTCGCCTCCGCCGGCATGATCAGCCTGGGATACGGCCGCCCGCAGCGGCTTCGAGGACATCAGGCCGCCGACGCGGCCGCTGCCGCCAAACGTCCGTTCGGGATGTGGCGGGCCCTGCTACCGGCCGCCGAGAAGATCGACCAGCCTGCGTGGCTTCCCGCCCCCCACCCACAGATCCGAGCAGGCGAAGCGACCCGGACCTGGGTGAGTACCGAAGATCTGGACAACCTCGCTAAAGACGTCAAGTACGGCGGCGCCAACCTGAGCATGGATAGCCTCGACATCGACGCGGCAGTCGTGTGGCAGCACCAGGGCCGGCTGCTGGAAACCTGGACGGAGCGACTGCGTGACGATGCACTCGTGGCCTTCGCCGGCCAACCCGCACTGTGCGCTCTGGTCGAAGAAGTAGCCCGTGAATACACCACAGCGATGGGTGATCCGAACGTCTGGGACCACGAGGAATGGAGACACCACTACCAACCCGCGATCGCCGCGGCGATCGCCGCACACATCCGATTTCGGTTCCGGCGGGTGGCGATGCGGCTTTCCCGCGAATATCGGGCCATACCGCTCTACGTGCACGGCTTCTCTTCGGTCTATGCGTTGGGCATCGATGCCGACACCGAGCAACCGGTTGACCTGTCCGACAAGCACACCCAGCTCGGCAGGGTCGAAATCACGCGTCGCATCGCGCTGGCAGATGAGACAGTCCTCGCGCTCGTGCTGGCCGAAACACCCGAGCAGATCGCCAACGTCCTGACCACGTCCCTCGACGTTCCCGCCGCCCACGACGAACTCGCCCTCGTTCCGGTCGCCACCGACCCCAGTGACGAGTGCACCGACACCGGCCCGCAGGACAAGGCGCAGACCGGCGCTGCGGGCGGGCCTGCAGAACACGCCGACAAGCCCGGCCACGCCGAGCCCGGCGCCGCAGCTGCCGCATCCCAACCGGTCGCGCCCGTCTCGTCGAAGGCGGGCAGATCCTCCACACGCGCAAAGAGCAAGCCGGCCACGGTCAAAGGGGGCGCTCCGGCGGCCGCGGTCTTGCACACCGACGGACTGTGGCTGCCCGACGGCACCTGCATCACTCCCGCAAAACTAGGTGAGCTGACCCACGTCGGGCACGTCGCCAAACTAGCCGATACCTACAACATCGGCTACCCGCTATCGGAGGACTACGCTGAGCCAGGCCAGATCTGGGTGACCGAAGCTGCATGCAGACAGTTCGGGATCGACGTAGCGGAGTTGGCCGAAGCGCGGGCAAGGGACCGGGTGAGCCTGCTGCACGAGATGACTGAGAATATCCCGTTCGTCACCGCCGCCGTGGCTGACGGGTGGCGCCTTGGCGGCGACAAAAACGTTGCGCGCCTGGGTGCCTGGACACGGGTCTACCGCGACGACTCGGACAAGACCGCAGTCCAGGTCGTGCTGATCGCCGGCCTGGACACGGCGTTGACTGCCGAGGAGTCGATCGATGATGAAGACACCGAAGATGATGTCGATACGAGTATTGGAATGCCTATTTTGGCGGGGAGGCCGACCCCAGCGCAGGTTGCTCACCGCCTGCAGTTACTTGCTGACGCGCTCGGGTTCCCGTACAAAATCAGCGACGGGGTGACGGCCCTGGACCTACTAGATCAGGCTCGTCCTCGACCATCAAAGGATGGGAAGGGCTGGAACGTCAAGGACTGGAAAGGGATCGTTCTGGCGCCATCGACCACCGAACTGCCTTACGGCATCGGCGATGTGGAACGGGACTTCAACGTGTGGTGCCGGATCCCAACGGCCGAAGAGATGCGAGCGCTGTACGTGCATGCCTACGACCGGGGCGGCTCCTACTTCGCGGGTCTGGGCTCGCTGCAGCTTCCTATCGGCGATGCAGTCCACTATTCAGGTGGGACCAAATTCGATCCCAATCTGCCGGGATTCTGGTTGGTGGAGGTTCCTGAGAACGACAACCGCTTCATGCCACACCTGCTCAACCCTGGTGGCTACCAGTTCACCGAGCCCAGATGGGTGAGCACGTCCCGCATCGAAATGGCCTTCAAACTCGGCTACGAACTGGACATCCAGGGCGCCCTCGTCTGGCCACGCCACGGCCGTATTTTCCGGCTTTGGTGCGATCGGTTCTCGCATGCCAGCGTCACCCTCGACATCGACGATCCCGACGCCCAAGCGGTGCGCAACCAAACGAAAATTATCCGCGTCCGAGGCTTCGGCATCATGAAAGCCACCTATATGAAGGACCGACAGGGCTACCACCCGGCGCGATGGTACTTGGGTATCGGGAAGGCCAGCGCCACCATCGCCTACCGCATCAACGACATCGGCCAGAAGACCGGCCGCTGGCCGGTTGCTGCTGATCACGACACACTGATCTACGTCTCCAATGACCCCAACCCCGAGACGGCGTGGCCAGGAGGGCCCGCGACGTGGGGGCGCTCATTCGGCAAGTACAAGCACGAAGGCTCCTCCCTGCTGGCCGATCACCTCGAGTTCCTTGACGGCAACACCTATCGCGGCAAGAAACACCTGACCTCACCTGGCCAATGGCGCGAACTGCTGCCGACCCTGTCCAAGGGAGACCAGTGATGGCACCTCGACAGCGACGCAAGATCAATATCGGTCGCCTCGTCAGGCACGGCTCCCCAGTCAACCGAGACGTCAATATCGACGAGGCCGCCAAAGAACTCCGTGTTTCGAAAACCGCTGTACGCCAGGCGATACAACAAGAAACCGCCAAGATGAGCAACGCCTTCTATCGTGGTATTTCGGGGCAGCGTGAGGCCGACGTCGCAGAACGCACCAACGCCAAGGGCATGCTTCAGGCCGTCTACGGGAAAGGACCACGGGGAGGGGCTGTCAACACAAAAGCTGCCTCCGAGGCGCTGGGCGTTTCGGCCGAGACGGTGCGTCGGTGGGCCCGAGGCAGCCAACAACCATCACCAGATCATCTGAAAGCACTGCAAACCGCAGCGCGGAAAGCCTCAAGCACCAAA
Source organism: Mycobacterium sp. DBP42 (assembly GCF_005924235.1). Classification (NCBI taxonomy): domain Bacteria; kingdom Bacillati; phylum Actinomycetota; class Actinomycetes; order Mycobacteriales; family Mycobacteriaceae; genus Mycobacterium; species Mycobacterium sp. DBP42. The sequence continues at coordinate 11,848 of NZ_VCMY01000030.1, read as the reverse complement.
GCTGGCCGCTGCGCCGCCACCGACCAGTTCCGCAGCAGTGAACACGGGCGCAAAGCCTTAGCAAATGGCGCCAGAATTCATACCAGTGGCTACCAGGGGCCAGTCAACTACGCCGACGAAAGGGACCGCGACTGCGGCTCCGAGCCACTCACCGCCGCCGAGATCGAAGAACTGCTGCGCGCCTACGAGGACGGCGGAGACAAGGGCCTGCTCGACTATCTAACTGGAATAATGGACACGAGATACCTCCACGAACCGTGGGAATTCGCAACCATCAGCGACTTCCGCATCGGTGACCAGCGATGAGCACCACTGCGATCGTTGTCGAACCGGTGCCCGGCCCGCGGTGGACGCGTAAACGGTTCAACACCATGCTCGCCGACTGCTACGGCACCACGATTACCGGTGACATTAATGCCGAAGCGGTCGCCGAATATGCCGGCGTCACACCAGCAACTGTGCGTCGCTGGATCGGCGGCGACAGTGCCGCCGCCAGCCGCCACACCGCCGCCCCATCTGCCCGAATTGCCCAACTGCAGCGCGGTCCGGACAGTGTTGAAAACATCAACCACGGGGGCTACCAGCGCGCGCAACTGGCCTTGGCCAATCTCGATGACGACACCTACATCTTGCCCGCTTGGCGAGAAAGCGGCTGGCTCAACGAGCATGCCGTGGTCATCGTCGAAGTCAACAACAAACCGTGGCGGCAAGTGATCATCACCAAAGCCAACCGGCGAGCCCTGACCGAAATCCGTCGTCGATCGGTGATCGTCACCAGCCTCACCCTGCCTACCCGGTTTCACGCCCAGGTCCTCGCCCACGCCGTGATGCTTCGGCAGCAGGCCTGGCGGGTACACCCCAGCTCCGAACAACTCAGCAAGGGCCGCACTCAGGTATGGATGGCCGATGCCCCGGCGGTGCCGTTGGGATCTTTAGCTGACCAGATCGGGGTGGGCCCTGGCGCCAGCACGATCATTGAATGATCGTGCGTTCCAACCGTTCTGCCTGCTTTGCCGTCGCCGGGCCGTGGCCTGGCAATCCGCCGCTCACGGTGCCTGGCTCGTAGCCGTCGCGTTCACCGGATGTGGCAGCACGTTTCGTGCTGTGGATCTCGTAAAGAGTGATGCCGAAGCGACCGGATCCCTGGCAGTGGTGAGCGCCCCGGCTATGTGGGGGGGCCTTGTTTTCACTAAAATCGATGTGGCACATCGGACAGAATGTTGACCGGGCGAAGTAGTCGACGACACTGACGCCGGAGGGCTTCTTTCGAAGCGGATCGGCGGTGTTCTTCCGGGCTTTCTTGGGCTTCTTCTTGGTAGGACTCTGAGCCGGAGCGGGAGGATTGTGCTCAAGACCTATCTGGTCCAAGGCGCGATATTCAGCGGGGTATCGTTTGCGGTCGGCAGTAACCAGCTGCCGAAGATGATGCTGAGTCGCACCGTATTTCGCGCGATACCGAGAAAACAAGTGATCGATCCGGGCTTTGCGGTTCGGTCCCACCAGCGCCGACTTGTAGGACTCGAGGAGAGCATTTGCCTGCTCTTGAGTCAGCGTTTGTGGTGGCGGTTTGACAGAACGTTGCCGGGATGATTCCGGCGACAAATCCAGGTAGTCGGGCAAGGTGTCGTCCATCAGCAGGCGTAGGCACCGGTAAGAAATCCCGTAGGTCTGCATGTACCGTCTGCATGTAGTAGCCAGTCGCGCGTGCGATACGGACAACGCATCGCTGATGCCTTTGCGGATCGTGGCCTTTTGTCCGGCCGATAACTGCCGGAGTTGTTGAGCGGGACCCAGCTCGTCGGACATGGACGCACGATAACCAAGGACTCCGACAGATGAAACCCGTCCGGGAGCGCGTGCAAGCAAGGTGGAGGGCCTGGCGACTGGTTACCGGGTGGGAGGGTACGTGACGGTTCGGCTGATGGGGTGGAGATAGGGAGGCCGGATGGCGGCCAGTCCTGTCGGGCCGCTGTGATGAATATTCGTCCGGTAGCAGCGCACCGGAATAGTCCGTCCGAGGACGCCAGGTTCGTGTTCGTGCCCAGCAGCCCACCAATCACGATCAGGGTCGGTGGTGATATTCCACCGGGAGACAACGCCTTCCCCGACACCGCGGTGCTTGCCGATACATGACAGGGAGGACAGTAGGTCGCCTATCTGGTCCGGGTCGCCGACTGCGCGCCAGGTGAGGGTGGTGACGGGGTGGGCGATGACGGGGATGAGTCGGTGTTGATAGCGGCCGCTGCGGTCGGAAACCACCTGGCTACCGCCTTCGGGAGTGAGAGTTTGCAGGCGATGCCTGTTGGTGCGCGATAGCCGCCAACGAATATCGGGATCGTCATAGGTTCTGGGGTGGAGGTCGGAGAAGGTCGCCATCCAGTGCCAGTCGGGGTCTGTTTCAGGATCACCGCAGCGTGCCAGGGGAAGGTCGAGCTGCTCGGGTGACTGCTCATGGTGGTAGGTGAGGAAGGTGCCAGCCTCGCGGGCAGCCCACTTGCGCCGGTGCCACAGCACCGAGGCCAGGAGGCCGTCGAGCGCGATTCCCCACGGCCTCGACAGCACTACCCCGTGCGGTGTCGTGGCGGTGACGCGGAGCGGAATCATCATGGGGTCAGGTGAGCTCAGAGAGGACTTGGATCGCTTCGTCACGGTGTGTGGCGAGGTCGGCGGCCCAGTCGACATCTGCGCCTGGCATTTCGCCGGATTCCACGGTGGCACTGACGGTGGCGGTGACTCGGCCATGGCCGGCAGCGATCCGCCCGCCGAGATGGCCGCGGAGGGCGAACGTGTCGAGGATGTCGCGGAGGAAGGCCAACTGGCTGGGGGTGGCGTTATTGATGGTCACCTCGGTCTGGAGCCGGGTGCCGGCGGGCAATGTCTCCATGCCGTACTGCCCGAGCGGGCTGGTCTTGTCGTTGGAATCGGTGTGCGGTGCGGAGCGGCCCGCTCGGCGGTGATCAGAGAGATGACTGAACGATTCGTCGGCCATCGCTGAGATGTAGGGCAGGGGAGTGCCGTGTGGCGGGCGTTTCAGAATGTGGACGAGTTCAGCGAATTCGGGAAGTACCTTGTCGACGATCGTCAGGCCGGACAAAACGCGGCCGGATGCGTTGCCGCCGAAAACAGCTACTTGCGGCAGAAGCTGTTTTAGCCGCCGCTCTCCCTCATCGGTCATGGGGCGTGCCGATTTGGCCAGCCGCCCGCCGTTGGTGAGCAAGTGCGCTGCGGGTATCGGCAGGATGCCCTCATAATCCAGGATCTCAGCGGTGAACTGCTCGCCTATGCGCCTGAGAACACCGCGGAAACCCGACCCGGACACGATGGGAACCTGAATCGGTCGGTCGTCGACAGTGATGATCTTTTCCCGGCGGAACAAGCTGAAGTTGTCGGAGCCCTCCGCGCCGTAATTCTCCCGGTGCACGATCGAGGACTGTGCCACGATGTCGATGTCGAATCGAACATTATTGAGCGGCACGGGGTTCACCTCTCTCGATATCGAGATTAACGACTTGGCGTTGCGCGGCAACTGCTTCCGCGATGATCCGTACTCGCAAAATAAGGGCCGGGAGATGCTCACGAAACTCGGTGATCACCGGGATCGGTGGTTCACCGAGGAGGATCGCCAGTTCGAGACGTCGATCCTGCTGCCGGGGTGAAGCGGCCCCGAGCCTGACGGACGCTTCTGACCACCAGCCATCAAGGGAATCGTGTCGATAGGCGGCGTGCCGGACACGTCCGGGCAACTGTTTATCCCAGTACGTTTTGCGGCTGTCGGCGACCCAGCTTTTCTCCCAGTCGATCGCGTAATGCAGCAACAGCAGGAGCCGTTCAGCGGTGTCTGCTGGGGCGGGTCGGTCGGGCTCGTCGAGGACTTGCTTGCGGTGAGGGGGAAGTTCGGGGACCAGCGCTTGCCATCGCTGGGTTGGCATGAGCTCGGCCATAGAGGCCAGCGTATCGACGTCCTGAGCGTCGGCACGGGACCTCACGGTGCTGGTGCTGCAGGGAGTTTAGCGATGAGAGCCCTGGTGGCAGCCCACACCGGTGGGGTCGATCGCCAAGGCCCCAGGCGTGACCAGGCGGCGAGAATGGGTTCCCACTGTTGTCTTGGATGGGACGTGAGGAGCGCTGGTGGGGGTGCGGGGTCACAGAGCCGCTTCCATGGGCGCAGTGCCGGCGTGGTTGTCTGCTGGAGAGCCCGTAGCAGGGACCAAAGCCAGGCGGCATCGTTGAGGCGTTGCGCTGCGGCCGCGTCCCAGAGCATGACGAAATTGTCGGTGGCTAGGTGACCCCATTCAGCGGTCGGCAGGATGTGACGGCCCCGGCGAGCACCGCCAGTCGGCACCACGGCAGCCTGGGCGCGGGTGAGCGAGCCGGCTGTCAGCACGTGGCATAGGGCCGAGCCGTCGTCGCAGTACTCCGTGACGTGGGTGGTCGTAATCAACATGGCTGGCTGGCGCGTCGGAGGGCGGCTGTAGGACCAGGCACACGGTACGCACAGCTTTCGGGATCCGAATTGCCACGTATCGAACCCGGTGAATTTCTCGCTGATGATGCGGCTACTGAGCACGGTGGGGCCATCGGTGCCGCAGCGACCACACCGGCCCGGCACCGGTGCTGGTGCCTCGACATCGGGCCGGCCCGCAGCGACCCAGGCCGCCGCAGCAGGGTCGGACAACATAGTGGCGCCCACAATAACGCCGAGCCCGACCGACCAATAGGTCAGTTGATATCGTGGTAGCTACGACATTCATACAAGGGTTGGGTGATGGTTCACCCGGGCGGTCCCGCAGCAGCTGGAAACAGCGTGCGGGGCCGCACCTCGTTCCCGAGCGTTTTCCGTTGACCTAAAGCTCCTGGGCTGCGAATGTGCTGGTTGAGACAACTGCCTCTATCAGGAGTGCGATAGCGCGTGGGTGCCAAAACGAACCGGCCCAACCAAGAACCGGTGGTTGACGTCGAGGGCGGCACGATCACCGACCGTGACGTCAAAGCGGCCAGGGAGGTCGCCGAAGACGTTATGAGCGAGCGTGCTTTCCAGCGCCTAAGCCACAGGATCGATGACGCCCTGCGCGATGATGACACAACTCTGACCCGGGCGACACGAGATCGGGACAGGGCGACTCCGCGTGATGTCAGTCACGTTGAGTCTTCACGGTTGCGCGCAGACCTGCCGGCGCAAGGGGAATTCCGCGAAGCGCTGAGCGGACGTCAACGCAAACTTCGCTCTGCCACCAAGAATCAGGTCATGACTCGTGCGCACGCGTCCCAGCATCGGGCCGTGCGAACCATGCTCGGCGACGAGAGTCCCCGGCAATGGCGTCGGATCAACCGAGAACTGCACCGCGCATCCGGCGACGTCCATGAACTCGCTGACGAAGACCGGGTCACCGTACAGCGACTCGACCGGACGATTCAGTCCTACGAGCGACTCAACGACCGCACCCACAAGGTATACGTGGCGGTGGAGCTGCCGGACACACACCGAAATGTCCGCACACTCGAAGACCTACCGTCCTCGTTCCATCCCGGCTCTCTCGTGGCGTTCGACCAATTCACCATGGGCAAGCACAACATCCACGAAACACCTGGTCATGACAGCAACCGACATGTGGTCTTCGAAATCGTCACCAGCAGAGGCATGTACCTTGGCCGGTCCGACTCCGTAGAGGACACCACCCACATCCTGCCGCGCGGCATGATCTTCGAATCAACGGCGGCCAGCCACGCGCCCTACGAAACCGCTGACGGCGGATTCGACGAACGCATCATCGTGCAACTCAAGGAGTGGTGATGACAGACGACTGGATCGTGCACCCGAACCGATTCGAGATTGGCCGTGATGCTCCCGGCCGCAACGGCCACTTCCGGACAGTGAAGCGGCGCCCCACCATCACTAAGTCAACGTGCATAGCGCGAGTAACGTTGCCGCGCAGTATGTCCCACTTGGCTGACGAGGACGGAACTATCACCTTCGCGGGTCTCGACTGGTGGTTCGTGGTTGGCGTGGCCCGCACATTTGCCCGAGACCATCTCGATGGGGAGGTGTTGGCGCCATTCGGATTCAAGCGGCGAGGCACCTGGTGGTGGTGGGACGACACAATGACCGACGAGTCGATCCTCGATGCGCCTGAGGCTGCCGAACACGTCCGTGAGTACATTCTGGCGCTGTTCCCCTCCGCGACAGTCGACCTGACCGACCAGCGGTGACAGGCACATCGGCCGCCGCGGCGTCCATGGACATGCAGACTCTTCGGGCGATCGCCGCGCGCCGCCGCGGCCCGAAGACCTACGCGCACCTGCTCGACCGTATCGGGGCCCATCTCGACGAATACGACGGGTTCGTGGCCTGGAGCGGAGGTAAAGACAGCACAGTGGTCGTCGACCTCGCGCGCCAGGTCGACCCACACATTCCCGTCGTGTTCTACGACTCAGGGCTACAGTTTCCTGAAACCCTCCACTATCTAGAGGATCTGGCGGCTGCGTGGGGGCTGAACTTCCACGTGATCGCAGCAGTGCCGGACCTGCTGACGTTGCTGATCGCCGGAGGCGGCTTCGATCACGCTGCCCCTGATCGAACCTTGAAAGGCAGTCTGGCCGACATCATGATCACCGGTCCGGCGCGCCAAGCACACCAGCGATTCGGTCAGGGGTCACTGTGGGGTGTGCGGTCCGAGGAATCGACTGCACGGCGCAGCCTCTATCGCAGTCGTCTAGCGGTTGAAACCGCGGCCCACGCTGAACGAGACCGCGAGAAGGTGCGCGCTGAATACGGAGGGCTCGTCCGTCGTCTGGACGGTACGGTCACTCTCGGGCCAATCTGGGACTGGCAACGGGCACAGGTGTTCGAGTACCTCGCCGGCCGCGACGTCAGGCTCAATCCGCTGTACGAGAAGCTGGCGGCACTCGGGGCGCCTGAGCATCGTATCCGCGTCGATTCGATCCTGGACGCTAGCAAGCTCGCCAACGGGCACGTGGCATGGCTGCAGAAAGGCTGGCCGCATCTGTTCGACAGGTTGGTCTCAGCATTGCCGCGGCTTTGGGAATGGACATGAGGGTGCGGATTCCGCTGTTAGCATTGAGGTAGTGGGCAAGCCGCACCAGGCGGGCCCGAGGCCTTCACTTTTGGAGGGAAGTGCGACTATGAGTCCTGGATTGGCAGAGGTACTGCCTGCGGCGGGATGCAGGGAGGTCGATATCGACGAGCCGCTGCCCCCGCCGTATCGGGAATGGGATCTGACCACCCGCCGTAGTGCCTTGAGTCTGTGGCCGGAGGACCTCGCGCCGCTCTTTGGGATCAACGTCGCCCGATATCGCGTGCAAGAACCCGGTGAGTGGAGCTTCAGCCCCGAACTCGCCACCGAATTGATCGCGCGTAAAGCAGTCGAAGAGTTGATCGCGATGGAAGCCTGGGTGTCCGGCGAGACCGACAGACTGATCGCCGCAGCACCGGCAGAGGGCACCGTGGTACTCGATGCGGTGCTCGACCAGGACCTGTTCACCTTGGACTACCCCGAGGCGCACACCTACCGGCGCAGGGCCGCCTACCCGGTGACGCTTCAGCACGTTGCAGTCGGCCGCGCCGCGGCCGAGCTGACCCGCCGGGACCGCGACGTAGAAGTCTTTCGCGGTGACCGGCACTTCGACCTGACCGCCGGCCGACTGGCGATCGGGCTCGGAAAGAAGGAAACCGCACATCTGTTGGGGCTCAACGTCAAAACCTTTCAAACGTCGGAGCGCGGAACCAAGCCGCCGTCCGGCGCGACGCTCGACGAACTGCAATCCATCGACGACTTCATCACCGCGGCCGCCGGCAGCCTTCAGATCAGCGGCGAAGGCTCCGTGAGCATCATCCGGATTCTCGACGACCAAGCGCAGTTCGAGACGGCCTACCCGAAAGCCTGCGCGCGGCGAAGCGGCACGCCATATCCGGTCAGAGTTTTGCGCGTGGCAGCCGTCCGGCGAGCACACGCCCTGGAGCAAGTCGGCCAGTCGGTACGATTCGCCACCGCAGCAGAGTCAACTACCTGATCAGCCCAGATACGGACAGTCGCGGAGACTTGGCACTGAGACCCTGAGACCAGGTAGCAAGGAAACGCCCGGCCCACGTAGGGGTCAGTCAGTGCACTGCGTTGTATGCGGCCTCGATCGCAGCCGGAATCCTGCCGCGCTTAGACACCCTTAGGGCCGTTGGCTGCGGCCCATTCCCGGATCACCCGGGTGCGTTCGGGACCCGAGGGTGCTGCGCTGGTGGCCTTGGAGCTTATCTCGTGCGCTCATATTGAGAATCGCTGCGCGCAACCTCCTGGCGTGAGGAAACCGTCGCGGCCTAACTCAACCAGGCGCCCGGCGAGCCGGGAAAACTGTCCAACGTTATCCCCTGGCCCACCTACCACCACCCCACCCGATACGAGGGTGGGGTGGTGGTAGGTGGGCAAAACCCTTTGTGCTGCAGGGGAATTACCCGGAATTTGTCGGTGGTAATCGATAGAATGGGGCTGTAAGGCAAGCCGCCCAGGCAGGCCTGTTCTAGAGGGAAGGCGTCATTTCTCATGCCATCAACCACGCTCATCACCACCCATTACTGCGATTGCTGTGGGGGTGAAGTCGACACGAATTACGGCTATTTCTGTGACAGCTGCGCAGTGTGGCGCTGCGACAATTGCGGCCCGTGCGGCAGTGACAATGACCGGGATTGCCGTGTCCGCGCGTATGACTACCGACCGAGCCGGTTTCGGCCGAAAGGCAACTACCGCACAGAGACACTGTTCGGTATTGAACTCGAAGTCGGTGGCCGGAAGTCGTCCATCGCCGATGCGGTGGCCGACTTCGACGATTCCGAACGCCACCTCTATATGAAAGAGGACGGGTCGATTCGGGGTGTCGAAATCGTCACACACCCGATGACGCTGGCATGGGCGCGGCAGTTCCCGTTCTCGGAACTGCTGTGTTCCCTGCGAGATACCGGGTGCTACGTCAACGACGGGTACGGATTGCATGTTCACGTGTCCCGCAACGCGTTTCAGCGGGACGGCAAGCAGTCTGCGGCGCATCAGATGATGTGGCTGTTGTTCATGTACCGCAACGTGGTCGAACTCGAAAAGTTGGCGCGCCGGTCGTCGGAGCGTTGGGCGGGGTTCCACAAACCGCTGCCGGGTGAATTGGCGCGCAAGGCGAAGACGATCCGCCGCGATGACCGCTATGTCGCGGTGAATTGCAACAACGCCAAGACATTCGAGCTGAGGTTCTTCAAGTCCACGCTGGACGAGCAGGAATTTTACGCGGCGCTGGAATTCGCCGATGCGAGTGTGCGGTACACGAGGGCAATCACGATCCAGGACGTGGTTCGCGGCAAAGCAATCACCTGGGCGCATTTCACGAAATGGGTGAAGCGTCATAACTACCGGTACCTCGCCGCCGAAATCAGCCGATAGCCCACCTATTCACACACTTTTACGAAAGACACCTACCATGTGCATTTTGAGCTATTTGCCGCCGGAAACACCCGTCGATGTGGACGGCCTGTTCAATGGCGGGCTACACAATCCGGACGGCCACGGTTGGGCACTTGTGGCTGACGATTCGATTATCGCGGGCAAGTCGCTGGACCTGGCCGACGCGCTCGACGCGTTCGTGACGGCCCGAGAGCGCTACCCAGAGGGTCCGGCCCTGTTCCACAGTCGGTGGGCCACCCACGGAAGTGTGAGCGTGGGCAACGTGCACCCGTTCCCAGTGGGTGGGTCACCACAGACAGTGGTGGCGCACAACGGGATCTTGCCCAAGGCCGTGCATCCAGGGCCGGGGGACGATCGATCGGACACACGAAAGTTCGCCGATGAGATCCTGCCTACGCGGTTTCGTCGGCTCGACAAGATCGGGGTGCAACGGGCGCTGTCGCAGTGGTGTGGCAAGTCCAACAAACTGGTGATCCTGACGGTGGACGACCGGTATCGATGCAGTTCGTACCTCGTGAATGAGGCTGCCGGGCAGTGGGACACCGGGACGGGCATTTGGCACAGCAACAGCGACTACTTGTATGCGCCGAAGTGGCCGATGCCTGTGGGTGCTGTGACGGCACGGTTGGACTACTTCGGATGCGCGGTATGCGGCGACGGGTTCGTTGACCGTGACGGCTACTGCATGGACTGCCGGTCATGTCAGGACTGCTTAGAGCACGTTCGGGACTGCATGTGCTGGTGCCGGACGTATATGGCGATGGGGCAGTGGGACAAGTTGTCCGGATAGCCGTGGTGAAGAGCGGCCTGGTTCCGAGTGACCACGGAACCAGGCCGCTGGCCGGCCGCGGTCTACCTCCACCCCACCCGATACATGGGTGGGGTGGAGGTAGACCGAAAGATGATGGCTACCTGCGTATTTAGAGGGGGTTTTGTGTCGGTGGCGATCCGTAAAATCGCGGATGTAGGGCAAGCCAACCGTGGCGGGCCTCAAAACCCGGGAGGGATGTGTCATGAAAAAGGTTCGGATGCTGGGCAATCTGGTGTGCAATATTGTGGCGGTACTGGGATTTACTCCGGTGGAATCGCTGGTGTTGGTCGTGATCCGCGCGGGTGGGCTGGATGCTGTGATGCGGGTGGATCTGTGCGATGCCGTGGCGGATGGAGCTGCGGGGAGGTTGGCCGAACTGGTGGCCTGCCAGGATGCCGATGCCGATGGCGCGGTGGCGGTGATCGTGTCGGAGGAAGGGGTGATGCGCTCAGCGTGCAGTGAGCAGCTGCGGGGGATGGTTTGCGAAGCGGCGTCGGAGTTGGAGCGACGTGGAAGCCAGCTGTTCGAGGTGATCGTGGTCGATCGGATCGCGGCGGGTGGACGCTGGTTCTGCCTCGATGACAGTGCAACTGGTGGTGTGCTCGATGACCCTGCGTCCTCGGTGCTGGCGGCGGCGGTAGTGGCAGAAGGGCGACGTATGTTTGGCTGCCGTGCAGAGCTGGAGGAGCTGGTGGCCGTTGACAACGCGCGACTTGCTGCGGTCGCGCCGCTGGTGGGTGAGGCCGAACCTGTCGAGGATGTCGTGGCTGCAGTGCGGTTGGCCGTGGATGCGATGCGTCAGACGGCAAGCGGAGGGCAGCTACCAGATGTGGTGCTGGCTGGGGTCGGCTGGTCATTGGGTGACGTACGGGTGCGCGATGCGCTGTTCAACATGGGCGGGCTAGAGGAGATGATGGCGGCTGAGCAGTTGTGGACGCGGTTGGCGCGGGTATTGCCTGCGCCGTTCCGGGCTGAAGCGTTGACGCTGCTAGCAATGTCGTGTTTCCTGCGCGGTGAGGGGCCGGTGGCCGGTATCGCGCTGGAGGCGGCGCTGGCGGAGAATCCTGAGCACCGTATGGCCGGCATGCTCGATACCGCCTTGCAAAGCGGTATGCGGCCCGAGCAGTTGCGAGGGCTGATCGCGGGGATCCGGCCGGCAGTGAGCGTGTAGCGGATCTGTGCATTGCGGCGTAATTGTGTGGGTGGTGGTCGGTTTGTTCCGGAGTGGGTGATTCGGGTATGGCTGGGTAGGTGGTTGGGTGTTGGCGCGTGAGCGCCGTTGTGGTGGATTGTGTTGTGGTGCAGTGGTGTTGGTTGTTTTGGTGTATGATGAGGGTATGGTGTTGGTAGGCAAGGGGTTTGGTGTTTACCGCGAAAGCGGTTGTAGCACAATGGAAAATGGGAGAGATGCAGGTGTGGTTACGGTCATCGCGCCGCGTCAGCGGCGAGAGTTGCGGGTCGCCGGCGCGGCGCAAACCGATTCGAGTCAACCGCGTAAGCGGTTGGCGGGTAACATGATTCGACCGGGCTTGCCCGGTCGCTAATCCGGAGGCGGCAGGGCCGCCTCGGAAAACAACCTGTCTCT